>JANOFE010000179.1:0-5957 GCA_031413495.1 Pseudorhodobacter sp.
GGCCGGGCGGTAAATCTGTATTTCGATGATCTGGGTCAGGCGATGGATTTGCCGCGCTTGCTGGCGACGCAGGCCCTTGGCACGCATCTTTATGTCTGTGGGCCAAAGCCGATGATTGCTTGGGTTCTGAGTGCAGCAAAGGCGGCGGGCTGGCCGGACGGCGCGGTGCATCATGAAGAATTCCTCGCCCCGCCACCGGGCAAGGTGTTTGAGGTGCGGCTTGCCACATCCTGCAAAACCGTGACCGTCGGCACGCATCAATCCCTGCTAGAGGCGATCGAGGCGGCGGGGGTGGAAGCGCCCTATCTGTGCCGGGGTGGGGCGTGTGGCGAATGCGAGACGCGTGTTTTGGGCTGTGACGGGCATTTGTTGCACAATGATCATTGGCTGACTGATGCCCAAAAAGACGGGGGCCAGGCGATGATGCCTTGTGTCTCGCGCTTTGAAGGCAGGTCGCTGGTGCTGGATCGCTAGGGGAGCAGAATGGGCAAGGAATTCAACGACGAAACCTTTCGCGGCGATTTCACTTTTCGCAATTCGGCGAAGGCCATCGCGCGGTTTCCGTTTCCGTTTCCCGAAGACAGCTACATGTATTCGGTGAACATGGAGCCGCATGTGCCAGGGGCGGCGGGATCAGTGTTCGAGCATATGTTCGATGTGGACGAACATTACGTCTCCGAAATGCGCGACCGGGCGATGGTGCTTGCGGAAGATCCGCTGCGCTGCCAAAGCCTGCCGCATATGGAACTGGCGGGGTGGGATCTGCTGGAACTGATCATGGAGAATTTCGCGAAAGATTATCCGCAGTGGTTTTCCCTGACCAAGGATGGCGACCGTTGGCATTGGGTCAACCGGCCTTTGGGCATTGATCAGACCTTCACCTTTATGGATGCGTCCACCCTGCCCTACGGACCAATGGAGTATATCACCCGCCAAGCGCAGGGTGATTGGACTTTGCAAGACCAGCGCGACAATGATCTGTGGATGGAAGCCGGGATGGTCACAACGCAGGCCGATTGGTCATTGGATTTCGACATTGGGATGCGGTTTCACGAATGGCATGCGCCCGTGCCAATGGCGCATGACCTCGGCGTGTTTGACCGGGCGCTGAAGTTTTTGCTGAACCTGCAGCTTGGCGCACCGGTGCGGCGATTCAACTGGACCATGACGATTGATCCTTTGCTGGATACCGCGCCGGAAACTTACCCGGTTTGGGGCCCAACGCGGGCCAGCCTGACGCCGGATACCGTGGGGTCGCGGATGCATTTGCGGGTGGAATTGCAAACGCTGATCCGGCTGCCACGGTCTAACGCCATTGTCTTTCCGATCCGCTGTTATCTGATCCGGTTTGATGAATTGGTCAGCGTGCCAAAATGGGCGCGGCGCTTGCACCGGGTTGTGCGCGATATTCCAGAAGCGCTGGCGGGCTATAAGGGGTTTTTACGCAACCGGAATATGATGGCGGCATACTTGGCGCAGCTTGACGATGGGGCAGTGACGTCGCCGGGGTTTTCGAAAGACTAGGCTTGCGGGTAGGAAATCACTGACAAATACCGCGCGGGCAATTTTACCAATACCTCTGGCCCATGCTGGGCGTCGGCATCGAAAAACAGGCTGTCACCGGGTTTCAAATGAAAAAGCTGGTCACCGTGGCGGTAGGTAACCTCGCCTTCCAGCATGTAAAGCAGTTCAACCCCGTCATGCTGAAACGCCGGGAAAACATCGGAATCGGTGGTCAGGGTGATGATATACGGCTCTACCACCACGCCAGAGGAATTTGATCCGATATGGCCAAGCAGGTTATACTGATGCCCCGCACGGGTGCCACGGCGTTCAATTTCAACATGTTCGCCGGCGCGGACATGCTGCACTTCGCGGCGTTCCTCGAACCGGCGCAGAAAGGATGTAATCGGCGTGGAAAAGGCGTGTGACAAGATTTGCAGCGTTGTCAGCGACGGCGAGGTGATGCCGTTTTCGATTTTGGAGAGCATGCCGATGGAGAGGCCGGTTACCCCCGCCAGATCAGCCACCGTCATGCCCTGTTGGCGGCGAAAGGCACGCACTTCACGGCCAATGGCCACTTCGAGGTTACGCTCGCTTAACTCGCGCACACGGTGGGGATCCTGGTCGAAGGCGGGTTTGCCTTTGGGCATTATCATGGGGTCGTCAAAACTGACAGCGTCGGTCATCTCTTTGCCTTTCAGGAAACATGCAGGCGATATTCTTTACTACCATGAATGTTTAGCGCGTTTGGGGGAAAGTTCCAGCTTATGTTGACAACAAAAGATGGCCCTCGGACGCTTGGGTTTCTGCTGTTTCCTGGGTTTCCGATGGCATGTCTGACTTCGGCGGTTGAACCCCTGCGGGCAGCAAATGAAATATCTGGGCGAAAGGTGTTTGCGTGGCGGCTGGTGGGGGAAGAACTGGCCCCGGTGCGGTCCAGCGCCGAGGTGCGGTTTGATGTGGACATGGCTTTGTCGGATGTGGCGGGGCTGGATGAGTTGTTTCTGATTTCGCCTCCTGTGGCGGAATTTGCGAACCCGCGCAGGGGCTTTGCGGCTTTGCGGCGACTGGACCGGGCAGGCATGACACTGGGGGCGTTCAGCGGCGGGATATTTCCGCTGGCACGGGCGGGCGTTATGGCGGGCCGGAAATGTTCAGTTCATTGGTGTTATGAGGCGGCGTTCAAGGCTGAATTTCCGAGGATTGAGGCCAGCCGTTCAGTGATTGTCCGGGATGGCCGCAGGGCAACGGCATCTGGCGCGGGGGCGGTGTTCGATCTGATGCTGCGGCTGGTTGAAGACACGCTGGGTCGCGATACGATGACCGAAGTTGCCTGCTGGTTTCAGCATCCGTTTGTGCGCGATGAGGATGCCAGCCAAAAGGTGCCTGTGCAGCGCGTGGGGGGCACAGATGACTTGCTTCCGGGGGCGATACGCGATGCGATCCGGATTTTTGGAGAACACATTGAAGACCCGATCTTGATTGCCGATGTGGCGGTTGCGGTCGCGATGTCGGAGCGGCATCTGGAGCGGAGTTTCAAGGCCACGACGGGGCAAAGCCCGCTGAAATATTACCGCCTGATGCGGTTGAAAAAGGCGAGACAACGCGTGCTGTATTCGACCGACACGATCACGGAAATTGCGCAATCGGTGGGCTATGCCGGGTCTGGCCCAATGGCGCGGCATTATACTGCGGCCTTTGGCGTGCATCCCAAGGCCGAACGTCAAAGGCTGGTCGGCCTGCGTGGGCTGTCGGGCGGGCAGATGCCCGATCAGTAAACGCTTTTAGCCGCCGTGATCAGGGCGTGGTGCAGGGATTTCGCCGATGATCTGGGGCCGAGGATAGTAAAGCCGTCGGCGCGACGGGTGACATAGCATCCCAGATGTTCGATCACCGTTCGGGTGCCATGGCCCGGTTGCATGGCGCGGGTGTCAAGGTTGCACAGAATCTCGAACATTGTGTGCAGGCTTGGCCCGGTAAGGTCAAACCGCACCCAGGCGTCAGTTTGTTCGGTGATGGATGCGGCATCTTTGAACGCGGGCTTCAGGTAGGCTATGATGTCTTCGTGGGTGGCGTAAGGCGCTTCGATCATCCATTGATCGGGAGCCAGCCAGAGGGCGGTGTCGCTCGCATAGCCGGGGGGCGGCAGGGAGATGTTAAGCGACGTTGCGGCCTTCGTGACATCAGCCTCGCGGCCCTTGCGGGTGGCGAGGGAGGCGAGGCCAACACCCACGTTTTCAGTGATTGTCACCGGGCCGATGGTATCAGTTTGCGGGGTGATATTGCCCAAAGGCGACAGCGGTTTAAGGCGGTGATCAGGCACGAAGGCGGCTCCCTTCCGGGTCAATGAAATGGGGGGAGACGATTTCAATTTCGATTTCAGTGCCAGCCAGCAGGTTCACGGCGCGCAGGCGTTCGCCCAAGCGGGTATCGCCCTGTTTCAGGTATCCCAGCGCGATGGAATGGCCAAGATGGGGGGAATAGACGACAGAGGTCAGCCAGCCGCCATCATTCTTTGCGACGGGGTCTTTGCCGGTGGCGATGAAATGGCTGCCAGCGGTGAGGGGGTCTGCCGGGTTGACTGGTTTTACGCCGACGAGGCGGTAGCCATTAGGATCGGTCAGGCCTTCGCGGGCGGAAAGCGGCACACCGATGGCGTCCTTCTTGTGCGACACCATCTTGCCAAGGCCCATGTTCAGGGCGGTGGATTGGCCGTTCAGCTCATTCCCCGCGACATGGCCTTTTTCGACGCGCATCACGCCAAGCGCTTCGGTGCCGTAAACAACGGCGTCGAATTCCTGCCCCGCCGCGACCAATTCGCGGATCATCGCGTCGCCGTAGCGGGTGGGGACGGCGATCTCATACGCCAATTCGCCAGAGAAGGAGATGCGGAACAGGCGGGCGCGCAGGCCGCCGCAGACGGTGATCTCAGCGCAGGCCATGTAGGGGAAGGCGTCGTTCGAGATGTCTTGATCGACGATTTTCGCCAGCAGGTTCCGTGCGTTGGGGCCTGCGACGGAATATTGCGCCCAAGCCTCGGTGGTGGAGATAAGCTGCACATCCATGTCGGGCCAAAGACACTGGCGGCAGTATTCGAGGTGGCGAAAGACCGTGACGGCATTGGCGGTGGTGGTGGTCATGACGTATTCATTCGGCCCCATGCGGGCGGTGGTACCATCGTCAAACACGATGCCATCTTCGCGCAGCATCAGGCCGTAGCGGACTTTGCCGACGGCGAGGGTGGAGAAGGTATTGGCATAGACGCGGTCAAGAAATGCGCCTGCATCGGTGCCCTGGATGTCGATCTTGCCAAGGGTGGTGACGTCGCAGATGCCGACGGATTTACGGGTTTGCAAAACCTCGCGGTCCACCGATTGCCGCCACGTTGCCTCGCCCTTGCGGGGCAGCCATTGGGTGCGCAGCCACATGCCAACTTCGACGAAAACGGCACCCTGTTCGGTTGCCCAAGTGTGGGAAGGGGTTAGTCTTGTGGGGCGAAAATCCGCGCCTGTTGATCTGCCTGCAAGCGCGGCGATGGCGACCGGGGTGTAGGGCGGGCGGTAGATGGTGGTGCCGGTGTCAGGGATGGATTGCCCGGTGAGTTCGGCCATGACGGCGAGGCCGAGGACGTTGGAGGTTTTGCCTTGGTCTGTCGCCATGCCGAGCGTGGTGTAGCGTTTCAGATGCTCGACGGCGCGAAAGCCTTCTTGATGCGATAGTTTGATGTCTTTGACGGTGACATCGTTTTGCTGGTCAATCCACGCGCGTCCTTTGCCGGACCCGACATACCAGAACGGGGTGATGGCGGCGGGGGTGTCTTCGGCGGATGGCAGGTCTGGCGTGGTGGGGGTGAAGCCGAGGGCGGTGACAGCTTCAGTTGCGGCAGCGGCCCCGGTGGTGAGGGCGGCGTGGGTGGAGAAATGGCCGTTGGCGGCCCCGGCGAAGACGAGGTTTGGCACGCCATTTGGGCCGGGGGTGAAGGCGGCGATGGTGTCATTCCACAGTGGGCGGCCCCTGTGGTGGCTTGAAATAGCAAGGTTGGGGTTCCAACCGCCGGAAACGCCAAGTGCGGTGACAGCCAAGGTTTCCGTGCCTTTGGGGGTGCGGACGGTGATGGACGAAAGGCCAAGGCGGCCTGCGCTGTCGATAACTTGCGCGCCCTGCAAATGCCGGATGCCGGGCAGCAGGAGCAGGCCTTCGCGGGGGTCGATGACGGCGACCACATCAACGCCCTTGGCGGCAAGGTCGGTGGCGGTGCGAAGGCCGTCATCGTTGTTGGTGAAGATGGCAATGCGTTGGCCGGGGGTCACAGCCCAGCGGTTGGCGTAGGCGCGGATTGCCCCCGCGAGCATGATGCCGGGGCGGTCGTTATTTTCGAACGCGATTGGGCGTTCAATGGCCCCGGCAGTCAGGATCGCGCGGCGCGAATAGATGCGCCATAGAATTTGGCGGGG
>JANOFE010000180.1:0-1241 GCA_031413495.1 Pseudorhodobacter sp.
TGTCTTTCACATGCACGGCAGTAATCCTGTCGCCATACCACTTGATCCACTCCATCGGGTCCGCACCGCCACGAATGATCCAGGCAATATCAGCCTCCCATTCCAAATCCGGCCCGCCTTCAAAGATCAGGTCTTGCGGCAAGCTGCCGTCGTGCAGCGCCACAAATTCGAACGCGTGGTTGTGCCAGCCAAAACCAAAGCCAGCCTCAACATATGGCTTGCCAACCTCTTGCAGCCTTGCGCCAAATTCGCGCCAGCCATCTGCCGTTGTGGGCCGTTCACCGGGCATCAAATGCGGGCAATAAATGCGTTCCATCCCCAAAGTCGTGGCAATGGTCAATGCGTGCGACACTTCGGTTTCCAGCATGGTCAACCCGAAATGCCCGGTTTTCATCGACAGATGATGCGCCTTTAACAGCGCGGCCAAGCCTGCCGCGTCTTCATAAAGCCCGCCATACCCTTCGACCGAAGTGTACCCGGCCTTGGCAACCATAGCCAAAGTGGCCTCCAACGGCTGGAAATTGCGGCTGCTGTAAAGTTGATACGAAAACTCGGTCATGTAATGTCCTTTCAGACGGGGCCGTAGGTGGCCGAATGAAGATCGCGCAGGGTGAATATCGGGGTCGCCGCAGGGTCTGCGGGGGTGAAGGTGACGGTTGCCGGATGCCCCGGAAACAGGGTGAATGCGTTGATCGAGAACCGCCCGGGCACATCCGCCTCCAACGACACGAAAAGTGCCAGCGCCTGCGCGTCGATTTGAATGTGCCAGTCTGCCCCGGTTTGCGCTATGATTTGGGTCAATTTGGGCGGCAACAAATCATAGGATTTATAGGGCTTTGGCGCAAAGATATCGCCAGAGACGACTGCGCCGTCTGCTTCACGCCAGACATAGGCTAGCATTTCGTCAGGCCCGACATCCGCTGCCGCTATTTTCATCACGGTCGCCGCCGCATCGGGTGGAACCGTGACAGAGTTCTGCGCCAATGCCCGCGTTTTCCCGGCCATATCAACGGCTAAAGCCTCAACCGTCAGGCTGATCGTTTCTGCCATATCATTCACCGCACGCAGATCAAACCCACCCGCTACCGGAATTGCCGTTACCAAAATCGGCTGAAAAAACGCCTTTGCCATGTGGTGCAGCAGCTTCCAGCCGCCGCCATGGTCAAGGCTGGACCAGCTGCACACCGGCCAAGTGTCATTCAACTGCCAGATCAGCGCGCCCATGCAATGCGGCTTCAGGC
>JANOFE010000181.1:0-13642 GCA_031413495.1 Pseudorhodobacter sp.
GGCCCTTTGGCGGTAAACAAGTGGTAACCCGTTGCGGCAATAACGGCAGAGGTTCGGCAGAAGTCGTGGAAGAAGATGACAGCAGTTTCGCAAAATTTGGCGTTTGGTATTGCAACCGCACCGATGGTTCCGTTGCTTGAAACGTGCAACGCGGACGCAGTCGGTGTTACGGCTGACGCGCTCTTTTTGCAGGTCATGGATCAGAATGATCCGGGTCACCTTAACTTGGGTGCGCTCCAAACAGTTTTGCCGACAGGCGGCACTGCCTGTGCCAATACCACTTTGGCAATCCCGTCTGAATTGGAAGATGACCAGTCCGTTGTGGACGCTGCAGGTTTGTCCCCGCTGGCGCAGAATTTCAGTGCTGTCGCCTTACCGTTTGCGTCAACGCGGCAGCCAGGTGAAGGCGATGTTGCCCAAGCCAAATCCCCGGGCCCGCCAGAGGCAACCAGCCCAGCTTTTGAAGGCACACCAACCAATCCGGCCAAAGTGGCTGCGTCAATGCCGTTGGTAGTAGCCCCAGCACCTGACCAAGCCACCCCGAAAACAGCCGCGCAGATTTTACCCACAGGCCCGGATCGGCCCCTGCCCCTTTTGGCAAAAAAATCCGAAGCCCCTGATCATCCCACGCAAACGAAAAGCGCCATGACCGCAAACCAGCCACTTCACCTGCTGGACGGGTCAGGTGGCGGTCAGGGTGTCTCTGCCCAGTCTATCGTTCGCGGGGAGGAGGTCGAAAAATCTGCCAAACAAGGTGACTCCCTGCAGCTTTCAAATGTCATCCACACAAGCGCAGAAAGCGCGTGGCGGCAAAAGTGGATTGGTGTCTCGGCTGAGGGAAGTTCTCCTGCTTTGGCCGATGCAACTCTGCCCCCTGCTTTGCACGGCGAGGCAGGGTTTGGGTCAATCGCATCAAACCCGATAGCAACATCCGCCGCAATTGGCCCTTCTGACAGTGATACCGCCTTGCCCCCCACATCCGCAGCACTTGCGCTGCCCATGCCAGACGCACCTCACACTGCGCCACCCGCGCCGTCCGGCGAAAAGCCAAGCCTACCTTTGGCGATGACAGCATTTTCCGATCTGGACGGTTCGCCAACAGACCTGCTTTCAATTTCCGACGGGGCTTCTGTCGTGCCTTTGGACACTACATTTCGCACAGCAAGCAAAGATCAGCAGATTTCGGCATCCATCCCAACGGCACATCCGATCCTGACGCCAATCATTGTTGAGATGGCGCGCAGCGGCAACGATGGCCCGATTGATCTTGCATTGGCCCCGGAAGAGTTGGGACGACTGACCATTTCCATCCGCCAAGAGGGTGATTTTGTACATGTGTCGATGATGGCCGAACGCCCGGAAACGCTTGATCTGTTACGCCGTCACGCGGGCGATCTGTTGGCAGACCTGCGCCAATCGGGTTTTTCCGGCGCATCGTTCAGTTTCGGCCAAAGCGGGCAAGATCGGTCTTCGCAGGCCGCCGATACGTCCCTTGGCACCGACGATGCGGCAGCACCGCAAGCCGCTCCGCCTGACTTCAAACAGCCGTTCCCCCACCGCGCCCAGAATGGGGCGGGGCTTGATCTTCGCATCTGAAAGGATCCCTTCCATGGACATCGCACAAACATCTGCCGCGACTGCTGCCGCCACACAGGGGCCAGCAAAAACCAACGCCATCAGTTCGGATTTTGAGACATTTCTTAAAATGCTGACCACCCAGCTCAAAAACCAAGACCCACTGAAACCCATTGATTCCGCCGATTATGCCGTGCAACTGGCCACTTTTTCCGGGGTGGAACAGCAGGTGAAAACCAACCAACTGCTGGAAAACCTTGGCGCGCAGTTTGGCGTCATGGGCATGTCGCAACTTGCGGCTTGGGTGGGGCAGGAGGCGCGGGCGGCTGGCCCCGTCTGGATGGACGGCGATGCTGTCACCCTTGCCCCGGAACCCAAAACAGGCGCAGACCGCGCCATTCTGGTAGTGCGCGATGCCGCGGGCACCATGGTATCACGCGAAGATATGCCAATCTCGGCCACCGCCTATGAATGGTTTGGCGCAGATATCGAAGGTAATCCGCTGCCCACCGGTAAATACAGCCTGACGGTGGAAAGCTATTCCGGGGAACAGTTATTGGCCACGGCCCCGGTGCAAGCCTATTCCCGGATCATGGAGGCACGAAATGGCCCTGCAGGCACCACGCTTATCCTTGAAGGCGGCATCGAAGTAGCGGCAAAAGACATTACCGCATTGCGCGTGCCGTAGCTATAACTGCGTGCCAACCCATGTCGCGGCAGCCATCAACGCCGCCACTGCCGCCACCCATGCCAGCTTGCGCTTGCGCCCCCGCGTCTTTCGCGGCGCAGGCTTATCCGCCTGCCGGATCAACGCAGCCTCAACAATTCCCGGCAGGCGCGGCCCAAAGCGCGACAGGATACGCGCGGTCTTGATCAGATCACGCAGAAACGCCTTTGGCCCGATATTGTCTTTGATGTACCCTTCAACCACGGGCTGGCCGACCTGCCAGATGTTGATATGCGGGTCCAACCCGCGCGCCACACCTTCGACCACAACCATAGTGCGTTGTAGCAAGATCAACTCGGTCCGGGTTTCCATGCCAAAACGTTCGGTCACCTCGAACAGATAGGCCAGCAACCGCGCCATTGAAATGCGGCTGGCATCCATGCCGAAAATCGGCTCGCCCACCGCCCGCAAGGCGCGGGCAAATTCATCTATATCGCGGTCGGCGGGCACATATCCTGCCTCAAAATGCACCTCCGCCACACGGCGGTAATCCTTGCGGATAAAGCCAAACAGAATCTCGGCATAAACCTTGCGGGTGTATTCATCCAACCGCCCCATGATGCCGAAATCATACGCGATGATATTGCCGTTGGCCGCGACCTTCAGGTTACCTTGATGCATGTCGGCATGAAAATATCCGTCGCGCAACGCGTGGCTTAGGAACAGCTGCAAAACGCGGGCGGCAAGTGCGGTGCGGTCATGCCCTGCCGCATCAATTGCGGCGTTATCGGCCATGTTGGTGCCTTCGGCCCAATCCAGCGTCATCACACGACGGGCTGATAAATACCAAACCGGGCGCGGCACCTGAAAGCCCGCATCTTTTTCGGTATTGGCAGCGAATTCGGCGGCGGCAGAGCTTTCAAGCCGAAAGTCCAGCTCGCCCAGAACCACGCCTTCAAAGTGCTTGATCACCTCCAGCGGTCGCAACCGGCGCGCAGATGGGGCAAGCATATCAACGACCTTGGCGGCAAAGTAAAACGCGTCAATGTCTTTGCGAAAGGCTTTTTCAATGCCGGGGCGCAGCACCTTGACGGCCACATCCGCGCCGGTTTCCCGCAGTTTTGCCCGGTGCACTTGTGCTATGGACGCCGCTGCCACTGCCTCGGAAAACTCGGAAAAAATCTGATCGACGGGTTGTTGCAACTCGTCCGCGATCATTTTTTTCGCTGTCGCTGTTGGAAACGGCGGCAGCTTGTCTTGCAGGTATTTCAACTGCAATGCCAAGTCATCGCCGACAATATCGGGCCGCGTCGACAGGATTTGACCAAATTTGATATAGGCCGGGCCCAGTGCCGTCAGCGCCCGTGTGGCAGGCGGCAAGGCCGGATCACCCTTCAGCCCCAGCCATTTGAACGGCCATCCCAGCACCCGCGCCACAAACCGCAGGCGCGGCGGGGCCTTGAACGCCTCCAGCACCACACTGATGCCACCTGTGCGTTCAAACGTCGCCAGCGTGCGGATCAGCCGCCAGATGTTATGCGGACCCCGCACCTAGATTTTCCATCCGGAATGCAGTGCCGCGACACCCGTGGTCAGATTGCGATACTTCACTTGGCCAAAGCCCACCTTACGGATCATTTCGGCAAAGTTGTCTTGATCTGGAAATTTGCGAATGGATTCAACCAGATATTGATAGCTGTCGCGATCACCCGCCACCACCTGCCCCATCACGGGAATGACGTTGAACGAATACCGATCGTAAGCCCATTGCAGTGCGGCATTGGGTATTTGGCTAAACTCCAGCACCATCAACCGCCCACCGGGGCGTAGAACGCGGTACGCCTCGGCCAGTGCATTCTCAATCCGCGTCACGTTCCTGATGCCGAAGCTGATGGTATAAACATCAAAGGTGTTCGCGGCAAACGGCAGTGCCATCGCATCGCCAACAACCCAGTCCAAACGGTCCGCCATAGAATCAGCATCGGCGCGTTGCCGCCCGGCAACCAGCATCGATTCCGTCATGTCCAGTACCGTCGCCGTTGCCCCCGGTGCGCGCTTCAAGAACCGGAACGCCACATCCCCAGTGCCGCCCGCCACATCCAGCAACCGCTGGCCGGGGCGCGGGGCCAGCCAATCCATCATGCCGTCTTTCCAAAGCCGATGCATTCCGCCCGACATCAGGTCATTCATAATGTCGTATTTCGACGCCACACGGGTAAACACACCATGCACCATACCGGCCTTGTCGCCTTCAGGAACGGTCTGAAAACCGAAATGCGTGGTGCCTTGGGTATCGTCGTTCATCACCGTTCCGCCCGAAATCTGCCATTCTTGGGGATATACATAGATCGGGTGAAGGAAAACAACATAACGCTGCCCTGCGGCAAGGAGACATCATGCCGGATTTTCTGTCAGGATTTGACACGCGGCTGATCTACGGCATCGCCCTGATCAGCGGTTTAATTGTCTGGATCGCCAATCGCGTCGCCGAACGCAAACGTCAGGTTGCCTTGCGGGGGCGCCTCGGGCCGTCATTTCTGGCCAAAGCGGGCGCGCAGCCATTGCAGGGCAACCTGAACACCCTTGCAAGTTTTGGCGAAAATGCGGTGCCGCAGCAGTCTTTGGATATAACCATCCTGAAGCCAACACTGGGCGTAAAGGCTGTGGTTGTCGTTATCGGAAGTTTGCTGATTTGGGTCATCTGGCGTGGGATGGATTCCATGCCAGGCGCGGGCTTTACCGTGGTTCCCGTCAACGACACCGCGAAATGGGGAATGACCGCGGTCGCCGCCTTTTGCGTGCTGAATACCTTTTTGTTTGACGCACGCGTTGATCGAAACGGCATTGTCATCACCAAATTCGCCGTTTTGCGCAGCGAATACCAGTGGCGCGATTTTACCAGCATAAAAGATGATGGCAGTTACCTTTACTTTCTGCATTTCGCAAAAGGCGGCAAAGTCAGCATACCGAAACACCTTGTCGGCATGCCGGGTTTCCTTAAGTTCCTTGGCATTGTCCTTGAACAGAATGATCCCAGATATGCCGGAACTGCCCGAAGTTGAAACCGTCAGGCGTGGCCTTTTGCCCGTAATGGAGGGCGCGCTTATTGCGAATGCCGCCGTCAACCGCCCCGATCTGCGCTGGCCGTTTCCGCCAAACATGGCGGCGCGGCTGACAGGCAAGCGCGTTTTGGCGCTGCGAAGACGGTCGAAATACATTCTTGCTGATCTGGATTCCGGTGAAACTCTGATCATTCATCTTGGTATGTCGGGCAGAATGCTGATTTCCGGCGCGATGCTTGGCGATTTTCACCACGACCATCCCGCCCCCGCCAAGCATGACCATGTGGTTCTGGATATGGAGGGCGGCGCGCGGGTGACCTTTAACGATGCCCGCCGGTTCGGGTCGATGGACCTGATCGCAACAAATGTGGCAGAGACGCACCTGCTGCTTCGTAACCTCGGCCCCGAACCCATGGGCAATGCGTTTTCCGGCCCTTATCTGGTGGATCGTCTCAAATCCCGTAACACGCCGATCAAATCCGCGCTTCTGGATCAGGCCATCGTCGCGGGCCTTGGCAATATCTACGTCTGCGAAGTGCTGTTTCGCGCCCGCGTCAACCCTGCACGCAAAGCGGGTCAAATTGCCGCCACCCGCGTGGCGGGGCTAGTGCCGATCATCCGCGATGTTCTGGCCGAAGCAATTTATGCTGGCGGGTCTTCCTTGCGCGATTACCGTCAGGCAGACGGCGAATTGGGCTATTTTCAGCATGCTTTCAAAGTTTACGGCCGGGAAGGCGCGCCTTGCGTGACACCCGGTTGCGTGTCCACCATTGCCCGCATTGTGCAATCAGGGCGCTCAAGCTTCTATTGCCCCACCTGCCAGAGATAGCTTGAACCCCGCCCTCGGCCTGTTAGACCACAGGGGTAATCGCATCCGGGGGACGCAAAAATGGCCTATAAGACCCTGATCGTCGAAATAGAGGATAGCGTGGCCCTGATCCGGCTGAACCGCCCCGATGCGTTGAACGCATTGAACGCGGCCCTGATGGCAGAATTGGCACAGGCGCTAACGGCGGCGGACAGCAACGATCACGTGCGCTGTATTGTCCTGACCGGGTCCGAAAAGGCGTTTGCCGCCGGGGCCGATGTGCGTGAGATGGCTGATAAATCCTTTGTCGATGTCTTTGCGGGCGATCTTTTCGGCCCCGAAGTCGAGGCTATACAGCGTGTCCGCAAACCCATAATCGCCGCTGTTTCCGGTTTTGCCTTGGGGGGTGGCTGCGAACTTGCCATGATGTGCGATTTCATCATCGCCTCCGATACTGCCAAATTCGGTCAGCCCGAAATTAACCTTGGCATTGTCGCAGGCATGGGCGGCACCCAGCGCCTGACCCGCTTTGTCGGCAAATCCAAATCCATGGATATGCATCTGACAGGCCGGTTCATGGATGCGGCAGAGGCGGAACGCTGCGGCCTTGTCAGCCGCGTGGTGCCTGCGGGGGCGCTGATTGACGAAGTGCTGAAGATTGCCCGTAAAATAGCTGATAAATCTGCAAATTCCGTGATGGCGGTGAAAGAAGCCGTGAACCGTGCACAAGAGGGCTCGTTGCGCGAAGGCCTGCTGTTTGAACGCCGGCTTTTCCACGCGCTTTTCGCCACGGAAGACCAAAAAGAAGGCATGGCGGCGTTCCTTGAAAAGCGCCAGCCGCAGTTTCGTGACAAATGAACGACAGAATGCGCCTGTGCCCGGTTGACTTGGCCGCGAGTCGCCCCTAAAGACGCGACTTCAGATTTACCGTAAGTGAAAAACCGAAAGCCCGCATCAATGGCCAATACCTCACAATCCAAGAAGCGCGCCCGCCAGTCCGAGGCCCGTGCAGACATCAACAAAGCACGCCGTTCGCGGATTCGTACCTTTCTGCGCAAAGTGGAAGAAGCACTTGCTTCTGGCAATCAGGTTGCGGCGACCGCTGCGTTGAACTTGGCGCAACCAGAATTAGCGCGCGGTATCACCAAGGGCGTGATGCACAAGAACACCGTTGCGCGTAAGATGTCGCGCCTAACCTTGCGTGTGCGGGGCCTTGCGGCACCCGCCGCCTGATCAACCGAAACACGAAGTTCAGATTTAGGGCGCACCCAAAAGGGTTGCGTCCTTTTGCATTTTGCCCGCTCCGCTGGCCTGCCGTTGCCATTTTGCAAGGCCCAAAAGATTCGCTCCATCAAAGCCCTGTCAAGCGAGATGTTCAGTTGCGGTCTTGGGCGAGGGCTTGCTACGTTAGCAAAGCGATTCACTTCGTCTTGGGGGACATCACGCGGTCGCAATACGTAAGTCCAAGATCAGGCGCTGCCAAACGCTAAAACGGGTCAGGATTTATGAATTGCGGTCCAACGGTCGGTACTGGGGGCACAGATGTGCTTGCATAACCGATTGCCAAAAGGTGCGGGGCTGCCCTGCTGTTTTGGTTGCGATTTGTCTCTGTGCTGTGACCAACAAGGAAAATGTATCCGCAAGGTGCGGATGCCTGCCTTGTTTGTTGCGCCAATACCGGGCCGCGGCGACAGGACGTATGACAAGAAAAACGACACGCCCGGTCCGCCCGGTTTGCGTGTTTGGGGGCGGGCAAAGACAATGACGAACGAAACTTGGGGACGTGTGCAGCAGGAATTGCTGAAACGTATCGGCAAGAACAATTATGCGACTTGGATAGAACCCCTCAAGCTGACACAGCTGAAAAATGGCGTCGCGTCATTCGAAGTGCCATCGCAATTTCATGGCAATTGGGTTTCGCGCAATTATGCCGACCAGATTCAAGTGCATATGAATGATGCTGGCGCGGTGGTTGAGCGGCTTGAATTTGTGGCGGGATTAACCGCGCAGCCAACCCAGCCCCGAAAGCCTTCACCCCGGCCTTTGACCAATTCTCTGCCAAAATCGCGCAACGCCCATGCTGAAGACGTGCCGGGCGCACCACTTGATGCCCGTTTTACGTTTGAGACGTTTGTTGTGGGCAAACCGAATGAACTGGCCCATGCCGCTGCCCGCCGCGTCGCCGAAGGTGGGCCGGTCACGTTCAACCCGCTGTTTCTTTATGGCGGCGTCGGTTTGGGCAAAACCCACCTGATGCATGCCATCGCGCATGAAATTCATCTTCGCCAGCCGCATCTGCGGGTGCTTTACCTGTCTGCCGAACAATTCATGTACCGTTTTGTGCAAGCCCTGCGCGAACGCCAGATCATGGATTTCAAGGAACTGTTCCGGTCGGTTGACGTGCTGATGGTGGACGATGTGCAATTCATCGCGGGCAAAGATTCGACGCAGGAGGAATTCTTTCACACCTTCAACGCGCTGGTCGATCAGAACAAACAGATCGTCATTTCCGCCGACCGTGCACCGGGCGAGATTAAAGATCTTGAGGAACGCATCAAATCGCGCCTGCAATGCGGGCTGGTGGTTGATCTTCACCCAACGGATTATGAACTGCGCCTTGGTATCATGCAGGCCAAGGCCGATGTGTTTCGCCAGCAATATCGCGGGCTTGTTTTAGCCGACGGTGTGGTTGAATTTCTGGCGCACCGCATCACCACCAATGTGCGTGTGCTCGAAGGCGCCCTTATGCGGCTTTTCGCTTTTGCAAGCCTGGTCGGGCGCGAAATCACCCTAGACCTCGCGCAAGATTGCTTGGCCGATATTCTGCGCGCGTCAGATCGTAAGGTCACGATCGAAGAAATTCAGCGCAAAGTGGCTGAACATTACAATATCCGCCTGTCAGACATGATCGGCCCCAAACGCGTGCGCACCATCGCGCGGCCACGCCAGATTGCGATGTATCTGTCCAAACAACTGACCCCGCGCAGCTTGCCCGAAATCGGCCGCAGGTTTGGCGGGCGCGATCACACAACAATCATGCACGGCGTGCGCAAGATCGAAGAACTGATGGCCACCGACAGCCAGTTATCGGATGATCTGCAACTGTTGCGACGGTTGTTGCAGGGCTAACGCGTCAGCGTCTCCACCGACAACACCGTCGGCAAATGCTGTGCAATCTCGGCCCATGTATCGCCCTCATCGGCGCTGGCAAATACCGAGCCCGAATTGGTGCCGAAATAAATCCCGGCGGATTTTTCCCCGTCCACTGCCATGGCTTGCCGCAGGACGGTAAAGAAACAGTCCTTGTTCGGCAAACCGTGTTGCAGGGATTCCCACGTCGCACCGCCGTTGCGCGACCGCCAGATCGCCGCCGAAGCCCCCGGCGGGAAACGCCCCTGCGTGTCGCCATTCAGCGGGAACACCCAAATCGTGCTGGGGTTGGCCGGGTGAACGGCGATGGGAAAACCAAAGGTCGAGGGCAGGCCAGCAGTCACATCATCCCAGCTACGGCCACCATCGGGGCTGCGGAACACGCCATGGTGGTTTTGCTGATACAGCAGATCGGACGACCCGACCGGTGCCCGCACGAGATTATGCACGCAAAGACCCGTCTCATGCCCGCCACCCTCGCCTTGCGGGGCCGCATGGGTGTGATCATGGCCATGGTCGGCACTGACATTCGACATCCGATTGCGCCTGTCCCAGGATTTGCCGCCATCTTCGGTGGCAAAAACCCCAGCGGCTGAAATACCGACCCAAAGTTTGGCCGGATCACCCGGATCGCTGACAATGCTGTGCAAGACCAGTCCGGCAGCGCCGGGTTCCCAGCTGTCGCGCGAAGGATGGTCGCTAAGGGCCTGCACCCGTACCCAAGTTGCCCCCAGATCGGTGCTGGAAAACAACGATGCCGGTTTTGCCCCCGCGTAAAGCGTGCCCCCCGAATGCCCAAGCGACCAGATCGCCGTCACCTCACCCGTGAAGGGTGCAGGCGGCGATGGCGTCATCCCGATTTGCGCGGCAAAAGCAGGATCCTTTGTAAGCCATTCATCCATTTGCCCGTTGGAAAGCTTTGACAGAAGCCAGCTTTCGCCACCGTCGTCGGACCGCCAGACGCCCGCGCCGTGAAAATCGCCGCCTCCCGCGGCCCAAATTGTGCCGGTTTTAGGATCGCCAACCACATGGTTGATCGGCCAGCCACCACAGAACGGCCCGCGCAGGGACCATTCACTTCGGTCGCGCGTGCCATCAATCAGAAATACGCCTTTTGTGGTGCCAACAAGGATGGTTACATCAGTCATGATACGATCTCCCCCGAATGCCACAGCAAGCTATCACAAGAGGCGCGGTGAATTGGCAAACTTTTTTGAACGCAAATGCAGCAATCGGGATAGGCGTTGCGCAAACCCCTTGTGAAACCCCCGAATTCCGTTAATTTCTACGTCCCGCACGGGGCCTTGGGTTGGGAGAATTGACTATGAAAATCAGCATTGAACGCGGGACCCTGCTAAAGGCCCTTAGTCAGGCGCAATCCGTAGTGGAACGGCGCAATACCATTCCGATCCTCGCCAACGTGCTGATTGAAGCGGAAGGCGGGCAAGTCAGCTTCCGCGCCACCGACCTTGATATCGAAGTCGTTGACCGCGCCACCGCCATGGTGGAACGCCCCGGTGCCACCACCGTTTCCGCCGTGATGCTGCACGAAATTATCCGCAAGCTGCCCGATGGTGCCTTGGTTAGCCTTACAGAAGACAGTGCCACAGGACGCCTCACTATCGCCGCAGGTCGGTCTACTTTCAGCTTGGCCACCCTGCCGCGCGAAGATTTCCCGGTGATGGCAACATCAGAATATGCCTGCAATTTTTCCGCCCCGGCCCCGGTACTGCGCCGCCTGTTCGACAAGGCAAAGTTCGCGATTTCGACTGAAGAAACCCGGTATTACCTGAACGGCGTTTACATGCATGTGGCCACCGGTGATACTGGCCCGGTGCTGCGCTGTGTGGCGACCGATGGTCACCGATTGGCGCGCATCGACGCCCCCTTGCCGGAAAACGCGGCCTCTATGGCGGGCGTGATCGTACCGCGCAAAACCGTGGGTGAATTGCGCAAACTGCTCGATGATGACGAGGCAACGATAGCGGTGTCGGTGTCTGAAACCAAAGTCCGCTTTGCCACCCCCGCCGTCACGCTGACCTCCAAAGTCATCGACGGCACCTTCCCCGATTACACCCGCGTTATCCCCACCGGTAACACACGGCGTCTGGAAGTGGATGCATCGGAATTCGCCAAAGCCGTGGACCGCGTGGCAACCGTGTCATCCGAACGGTCCCGCGCGGTAAAACTGTCACTGGATGAGGACCGGCTAATCCTGTCTGTAAACGCCCCTGATTCTGGCGCGGCTGAGGAAGAACTGGCTGTAGCCTACGGCGATGAACGTCTGGAAATTGGTTTTAACGCCAAATACCTGCTTGAAATCGCCAGCCAGGTAGACCGCGAAAATGCGGTGTTCCTGTTCAACTCGTCAGGTGATCCAACCCTGATGCGCGAAGGTAATGATATGTCGGCGGTGTACGTCGTCATGCCAATGCGCGTGTGATCAACGCTGGGGGTTTCACACCCCCAGACCCCTGTGGGATATTTTCAAACAGATGAAAGGCCAGAAGCGTTTGGCCGGGCTTGCAATCACATCGCTGACGCTTTCGCATTTTCGCAGACACCGGGCGGCACGGATGGCGTTTGACGGCCGCCCCGTGGCGATTGTCGGCGCAAATGGCGCGGGCAAAACGAATATTCTGGAGGCGATTTCGCTGCTGTCCCCCGGGCGTGGCCTGCGCCGGGCGGCGGCGGATGAAATGGCGCGCAAGCCCGAAGCTTTGGGCTGGAAGGTCACTGCAGATGTGCAGGGTCTGGGGGCCGCACACCTGATCGAGACATGGGCCAAACCCGGTGAGGGGCGGCAGGTGTTAATCGATGGCAAGACCGCCACCCAAATCAGCCTTGCCCGCATCCTGCGCATGGTCTGGCTGGTGCCCGCCATGGACCGGCTGTGGATCGAGGCCGCCGAGGGCCGCCGCAGATTTCTGGACCGCATGACCCTTAGTTTTGCGCCCGATCATGCCGAAGCGGTGCTGACCTATGAAAAAGCCATGCGCGACCGCAACAAATTGCTGAAAGATCAGGTGGCCGATGCCCATTGGTATAGCGCATTGGAAGGCCAAATGGCGCAGGCCGGGGCTGTGATCATGCACAACCGTGATGCCGCTCTTGCACGGCTGCTAGAGGCGCAGGTGGGGACCAGGTCTGCCTTCCCGCAGGCTGATCTTGCGTTGACGGGGCCGGACGGCGAAGATGCTGTTGCAGGCGCAGATTTGGCCCAAGCCCTGTCCGACAACCGCCGCCGCGATATTGCCGCTGGACGCACCCTTGTTGGCCCGCACCGTGCCGATCTGGCCGCGGTTTATTCTGCCAAAGCAATGCCCGCCGACCAATGTTCCACAGGCGAGCAAAAGGCGCTGCTGATCAGCCTGATCCTTGCCAATGCCCGTGCCCTTGCCGCCGATCTTGGCACTGCGCCCATCGTTCTGCTGGATGAAGTTGCCGCCCACCTCGACAGAACGCGCCGCGCCGCCCTGTACGACGAATTGTGCACGCTTGGCGCGCAGGCGATCATGACAGGCACCGGGCCGGAATTGTTCGATACCCTTGGCCGCCGGGCCCAAAGCTTTGAAATCACAGATACCGACGGAATATCCCAGATTGCAAAAGCCAGTCTATGACAGTGTCATTCACCGATTTGCTGTTTTACGCCGGTGCGCTGCTTGTTCTGTTCGCCACCCCCGGCCCGGTTTGGGTGGCCCTGCTGGCCCGTGCCATGTCGGGCGGTTTTAACGCAGCCTGGCCACTGGCGGTGGGCGTCACCGTGGGTGACGCGCTTTGGCCGCTGGTTGCCGTCTATGGCCTGACGTGGATCGTCGCACAGTTTTCGCAATTCATGGCTGTGATGCAATGGGTGGCGGCTGCAACCTTCATCGTCATGGGCGCGCTTTTGATCCGCCACGCCAGCAAAGGCATATCATCGGACAGCCGCCTGACCAAACCGGGGTTATGGGCGGGCTTCGCAACCGGGGTGGCCGTGGTGATCGGCAACCCGAAGGCCATTTTGTTCTACATGGGCGTGCTTCCGGGATTCTTCGATCTCACCCGCGTTACTGCCCCCGACATTGCCGCCATCATCGCCCTGTCAGTTGCCATTCCCTTGGCTGGAAATCTGCTTCTTGCTGCCTCCATCGATCGGGCGCGCAAGCTGCTGACCTCACCCGCATCGCTGCGCCGGATGAACCTTACCGCCGGTGGGCTGATGATCGCCGTAGGCGTCGTTATTGCGATCACCTGACCGCTAAATCTTGTGTCATCTGCGTGACAATCCCCCCTTAGACCGCTATAAGTGGCGGGCAATTGAAGGGTTCTGTCCGCATGTCCGATGTCGAAATCAACACCCAAGCCTATGACGCCGATTCCATCAAGGTTCTCAGG
>JANOFE010000182.1:0-18555 GCA_031413495.1 Pseudorhodobacter sp.
TAAGCAGTCTTCACTACACGATGATTTTGAAGTTTTAGAAGACTTCGACCCAGTAAAATAAAATAGGGTAGGGGAGTAAGTCCTGTCGAGATTTCCTCCTCTATACCTACTCTCCCAGTCGCTCCTACTACTACTAACTACCACTAAGACTAATTAGACTTAGATTAGAGTATAGATTGTTCTATTAGAGACTATTAGTCAAACAATCATCGTCAAATGAAGCGGGAACTTTATATCAACGCAGAGGCCCCAAATAGCCACGTACAGCGCATTTAGAAGTTTTTGCTATCGTGGCCTGCAAAAACCACGAGAGGGGCCTAGAATCGCTTCCCATGGCCTCTCTAGCCCAACCAAGGGTGTTTCACGCTGCAAATTGCGTCAAATTTGGTTTGCATTGAGGGATGAACCTAAGTTGCTTGCCACATCGTCTGAACCGTGGCTGCATAGTGTAGTATTGCCATAAGTCTGTAGTTAACGGAGAGTACTAGGATGCTACCCGGCCACATCGACTCTGACGACGACTTGGAGACTGACTCCCACGCCGAGCTAGCAGGGAGGTGGAGCCTCCTCGTGGACTTGCGCGCGGAGTTCGGAGGGGCATTTGGTGCATATTTAATTTTTGCAGTTCTTTTGCCGGGTGCCTTAGTCGCCTATGGCATGTGGGGCTCACCTGACGATCCCGCTAGCCTTCTCTTGGGTGCTGCTGTCATCTTCATCGTTTGCCTTAGCATCTCACTCTACACATGCGTGTGGTTTGTCTGGGCGAAGCGGCGTGAGGAAAAGACGTTTGCGATGATGCAGCGGCGAGGCGAAGAAGAATATGAGAGGGCAGAGCGTCTTGCTCAAGAGAAGATGGTTCGCCAAAAGTAGCTCGTCAGCGTGTGTGGTAAGCGTGTGTGGTTTATACCCCATAACCCTTTGATTTATATGAAAGATAGGGGGGTGGCGGAGAGACAGGGATTCGAACCCTGGGTCGGCGCAAACCGACAACGGTTTTCGAGACCGCCGCATTCGACCACTCTGCCACCTCTCCGCGGTAGGGATCGTTGCGGGGATTTAGCGGGGTCGGACGGGGCTTGCAACCCTGAAATAGGTGATCAGGCTGGTGGGGGATACCGGGTTAATCGCAGCCCGTTCACCGAAGCGTGGTTTGGTGTGACTTGGCAACAGACATCGCAGGCGCTAACGGTGATAAACTTAATATTTTTGAAAGCTATCCAGATGAATTTGCGTCTCCTTTTTGGGTTGGTACTTTCGTGCACAGGTGCAGGGCCGGCTTTGGCCGAACTGCCACTGTCGCGGCATGCTGACGCCGTCTTGCTGTCGGTTCAGGCGCCCGCAACCGCTGAAAACTCCGGGCGGATTTTACAGCTGTCCAAGACCATGCAAATCAGCGCGATTTTGGCGGTGATGCGTGAAGAAGGGCTTGATTACGGCACCACGCTGGAACCCGAATTGTTTCCCGGCAAAGGCGGCGCAACATGGACAGCGCAAGTCTCTCGTATTTATGATGTGGCGGCCATGCAGATCCAGTTTGACGAAGCGCTTGTTGCGGCGCTGGCGCATGAAGATGCGACATCATTGGACGTGATGGAGGGTTTTTTCGGCTCTGAGCGGGGGCAGCGCATTTTGATGCTGGAAATCGAGGCGCGGCGTGCGTTGCTTGATGAAGCCACCGAAGATGCGGCCAAGGTCAATGTGCAGGAAATGGCGGCGGAGGGGGATCCGCGACTGGCGTTGATCCGCAAGTTTGCCGAAGCCAATGATCTGATCGAGATGAACGTCGCCGGTGCCCTGAATGCAAACCTCGCGTTCTTTAAGGGAATGGCGGAAGCTGGTGCATTTGACGATGAAATGACCGAGGATCAGATGCTGTCTAACGTGTGGTCGCAAGAGCCCGATATTCGCGGCGAAACAGAGACTTGGCTTTATCCCTATCTGGCGCTGGCCTATCAGCCGCTGTCAGATGACGATATGGATGCCTATCTGGCGTTTTCTGATCTGGCCGAGGGTCAGGCGCTGAATGCCGCTGTGTTTGAAGCGTTTAATGACCTGTTCACTGCAATCTCGGCCGATTTGGGGCGAGCGGCGGCAAAGCAGATGCGCGGCGAAGACATTTGACCTGGTGATCGTGCAGCCCGCGTTTGCGGCCGGGCGGAAAATTAAGCTGCAAGGCGGCACCAGAGGATTTTGCTGTGCTTGACAATACCCCGTTCTTTGCCAGATAAGCCCCCATCTTGGCGGGACGCGAATCCCGGCATGATGAAATTAATGCAGCCCTAATGGGCGCGTTGTCCGAGGCGGGGGAACCCGAAACACCCAAGTTTGGGGGCCATAGGATGCGGAGAGAGAAAAGGAAAGACCATGTTCGCGGTCCTGAAAACAGGCGGCAAGCAGTATAAAGTCAAGGCAGGCGACGTTCTGCGTTTGGAAAAGCTGGCTTGCGTTGCTGGGGATAAGATCCAGTTCAATGAAATTTTGATGGTTGGCGGCGATACGTTGACCATCGGTGCGCCTTTCGTGGCGGGTGCCGCAGTGCAGGCCGAAGTGATCGACCAGATCAAGGGTGAAAAGGTCATCCACTTCGTCAAGCGTCGCCGCAAACACAGCTCGCAGCGCACCAAAGGCCACCGCCAGCATCTGACGCTGGTGCGTGTGACCGAAGTGCTGGCTGTTGGCGCTGACAAAACTGGTGTGGCCGCTGCAACCGGCACGCAAGATGCACGTCGCGCTGCCCATAACACTGCCGCTGCACCCGCCGCCGTCGAAGCCCCTGCAAAACCAAAGCGCGCTGTTAAAGCCGCTGCTGCAAAGGAGTAATCCCCATGGCACACAAAAAAGCAGGCGGTTCATCCCGCAATGGCCGCGATAGTGCTGGTCGTCGTCTTGGCGTGAAACTGTTCGGCGGCCAAGCGGCAATTCCGGGCAATATCATCGTGCGCCAGCGTGGCACCACTTGGTTTCCGGGTGATGGCGTAGGTATGGGCACGGATCACACCATTTTTGCCAAGGTTGAAGGTCATGTGACATTCAAAAAGGGTATGAAGGGGCGCACGTTTATTTCTGTCCTGCCAGCCCTGAAAGCCGCAGAATAAGCCGAACCGTTACATCGCAAGTGTAACCAAGGGATCGGCCGAAAGGCCGGTCCCTTCGCTTTTGGGGATCGGTTCATCAGCGGATTGAAAACTAGGCTCTGCATTGCCATGTCGGTGACGCGGGGACACCAAAGAAAAGCCGTCAGGATGTGCCAAAGGCCACCTTACGTGATGTGAAGTGAGACTGCGATGACGATGCATGTGCCTGCCGATATCCTTGATGGTCAGATTGCTGCTGGCAGATTGGTGCTGCGGCCTGCGCGCCTATCCGATGCGGGGCTGTTTGCGCTTTATGCGGGCGATGAGCGTGTTGCGCGCGGCACGCAGTCCATTCCGCACCCATTGCCGCCGGGTGCAGCCGACGCGTTTGTCGCCCGCGCCATGGTGCACGGCGTGGACGAAGATATCTGGGTGATGGATGGCACCGCATCGGGTTTGGCCGAAGTGATGGGTGTCATTTCGCTGAAACGCATGGACCGAGGGCAATCCGAGGTTGGCTATTGGGTGGCACCTGCATTCTGGCATCTTGGCTTTGCGTCCGAGGCGGTACGCGGTTTGGTGGCCGCCAACCCGCAAAAGAACCGCACCATCTTTGCCGAGGTGTTTCAGGACAATCCAAGGTCGGGCCAAGTGCTGACCAATGCGGGGTTTCAGTATCTGGGCGATGCGGAAGCTTTTTCGGTGGCCAGAAACGCGCGGGTACCGACATGGACCTATACGCTTAAACTGGATTAATCCGGGCCAATTGCCCCAATGCCGCCTTAGCCGTAAGTTTAGGCCGCCAGCACCGCTTGAGCCGGGGCGCGGGTTCCTGTATCGGCTGATCACCTTTGTTTGAAAGCTGCCTGATATGAAATTCCTCGATCTGTCCAAAGTCTATATCCGCTCGGGCGGCGGTGGGGCGGGGTGCGTGTCGTTCCGGCGCGAGAAGTTCATCGAATTTGGCGGCCCGGATGGCGGCGATGGCGGCGGTGGCGGGTCGGTCTTTGCCGAAGCGGTCGAAGGGCTGAACACGCTGATCGACTTTCGCTATCAGCAGCATTTCTTTGCCAAATCCGGCCAGCCCGGCATGGGCGCGCAGCGCACCGGTAAAACGGCGGACGATGTGATTTTGCGGGTGCCGCTGGGCACCGAGATTCTGGACGAGGATGAGGAAACCGTGATTGCCGATCTGGTAACCGTGGGCCAGCGTGTGCAACTGGCGCGCGGCGGCAACGGCGGCTGGGGCAACCTTGCGTTCAAATCCTCGACCAACCGGTCGCCCACACGGGCCAATCCGGGGCAGGAAGGCGTGGAACGCACGATCTGGTTGCGCCTGAAACTGATTGCGGATGCCGGGCTGGTGGGCCTGCCCAACGCGGGCAAATCGACCTTTCTTGCCGCCGTTTCAAATGCACGCCCGAAGATTGCCGATTATCCGTTCACCACGCTGGTGCCAAACCTTGGGGTTGTCGGCATTGACGGTGCAGAATTCGTGATGGCCGATATTCCGGGTTTGATCGAAGGGGCGTCAGAAGGACGTGGTTTGGGCATGCAGTTTCTGGCCCATGTGGAGCGCTGCAAGGTGCTGCTCCATCTGGTCGATGGCACCTCATCGACGATCACGAAAGATTACCGCACCATCGTGACCGAGCTTGAGGCTTACGCCGAAGAACTTGGTGACAAAGCGCGCGTTATCGCATTGAACAAATGTGATGCCTTGGATGCCAAAACCATCACCACCCGGCGCAAGGCGCTGGAAAAGGCCTCTGGCGGTCCGGTCCATGTGATTTCCGGGGTGGCAGGCATGGGCCTGACCGAGGTTTTGCGCGTATTGCATGCCCAGATCAAGTTTGAGGCGCCAGTGGTGGATGATGCGCCATGGCAGCCCTGAAACCTTTGGTGGCCCCCGACGTCCGCCATGCAAAGCGGCTGGTGGTGAAAATCGGGTCGGCTTTGCTGGTGGACAAGGTAGCCGGGCTGAAACTGGACTGGCTACGGGCTTTGGCCGCAGATGTGGCCGAGGCGCGTGCGCGCGGCGCAGATGTGGTGCTGGTATCGTCCGGCTCCATCGCCTTGGGACGCAAGGTTCTGGGGCTGGCAGATGGGCCTTTGGCGTTGGAGCAAAGTCAGGCGGCGGCTGCGGTGGGACAAATCCGGCTGGCGCGAGCCTATGAGGAAGTTTTGGCCCCGCACGGCATTACCACGGGTCAGGTGCTTGTGACGCTGGAAGACACCACCGATCGGCGGCGCTACCTGAACTCTCGGGCCACGATGGAAACGTTGCTAAGCCTCGGCGTTGTGCCGATTGTTAACGAAAACGATACAGTGGCAACCGACGAAATCAGATTTGGCGACAATGACCGGCTGGCTGCGCAAATCGCGGTCACGGTCGGCGCGGATCAGTTGATCTTGCTATCGGATGTGGACGGGTTTTATTCGGCCAACCCTAAGGAAGATGCCACGGCGCAACGGTTCGATCTGGTGCAGGCAATTACCCCCGCGATTGAGGCAATGGCGGGTGACCCGATATCGGCCATGTCAAAAGGCGGTATGAAAACCAAAATCCTTGCCGCCAAAACGGCCGTTGCGGGCGGCTGCGCGATGGCGATCATGGAAGGGTCGGTTTTGCGGCCGCTGTCCGCCCTTGCCGATGGTGCGAACTGCACATGGTTTGTGGCGCAAAGTGATCCGCAGTTGGCGCGCAAGCGCTGGATCAATGCGATGAAACCAAAAGGCGAAGTTAGGCTGGATGCAGGTGCTGTGCGCGCACTGGGGCAGGGAAAATCTTTGTTACCAGCGGGGGTCGTGTCGGTCTCTGGCAGTTTTGGGCGGGGTGATCCGGTGTCGATTTTGGGTCCGGCGGGCGAGGTTTTGGGCAAGGGATTGGTACGTTATACGGTGGCTGAAGCGACAGCAATTGCTGGGCACCGGTCTGGGCAGATCGAAGCGATTTTAGGTTATGCGGGGCGGGCCGCGCTGATCCACCGGGATGATATGGTGGTCTGAGGCATCGCTTGGGGCAGGGTTCGGATGCCTCTGGCGGGAGTATTTTGACGAAGAAAAAGCGGGTGTCGGGATGGATGCGCAAGTCACGGATATGATGGCCCAAATCGGTTCTGCGGCGCGTGCGGCGGCGGCAGAGCTTGCTTATGCATCACCCGAACGGAAATACGCGGCGCTGATTGGCGCGGCACATGAGGTGTGGGCGCGGCGCGCAGATGTTCTGGACGCGAATTCTGAAGATTTGGCTTACGGAGCCGAAAAAGGCCTGTCGCCCGCGATGACGGATCGGTTGACACTGACCGAGGACCGACTTCGCAGTGTCGTGGATGGCTTGCGCGCAGTGGCCGAGCAACCCGATCCGGTGGGGCGGGTTCTGGCAGATTGGACGCGCCCAAATGGTTTGCATATTCAACGGGTTGCAACACCTTTAGGTGTTGTTGGCGTGATCTATGAGAGCCGCCCGAATGTGACGGCGGATGCCGGGGCTTTGTGCCTGAAGGCGGGCAATGCGGTGATATTGCGGGGCGGATCTGAAAGCTTGCACTCCTCCACTGCGATCCATGCCTGCATGGTATTCGGCTTGCGTCAGGCAGGGTTGCCAGAGGCCGCGATCCAGCTGATCCCGACGCGCGACCGGGCGATGGTATCGGCGATGCTGGCGGCGGTCGACTATATCGACGTCATCGTGCCGCGCGGCGGCAAGGGCCTTGTGGGGCTGGTGCAGCGCGAAGCGCGGGTGCCTGTGTTTGCGCATCTGGAAGGGATTTGCCACGTCTATGCGGACCGGGACGCGGACCTCGAAAAGGCGCGGGCGGTGGTTTTGAACGCCAAAACACGGCGCACTGGCGTGTGTGGTTCAGCGGAATGTCTGCTGATTGATTGGCAGTTTTACACCAAACATGGCGCAGTTCTGATCGAGGATCTGCTGCGCGCAGGCGTGGAAGTGCGCGCCGAAGGGGAATTGCTGAAAATACCGGGCACAGTTCAGGCCGCCCCTGACGATTTTGGGCATGAGTTTCTGGATATGATCATTGCCGCCAAACTGGTGGACGGGGTGGATGCGGCGATTGCTCATATAAAGCGGTACGGATCAAACCATACCGAAAGTATCCTGACCGAAAATGACGCCACTGCTGCGCGGTTCTTTGAAAGGCTGGACAGTGCAATTTTGATGCGCAATGCCTCGACCCAGTTTGCCGATGGCGGTGAATTTGGTATGGGGTCGGAAATTGGCATCGCCACCGGCAAGATGCACGCGCGCGGCCCGGTTGGTGCCGAACAGCTGACCAGTTTCAAGTATCTGGTCACAGGCAACGGCACCATAAGGCCGTGAAATCAGAAGCTTAACCTGATGTCAGTCGGGCCGATATCGGCGCTCAGGCGGCGATTTTGGCGTTGCACCTCGTCTGGGACCAGCGCGAAATGCACATGCGCCGCAGTTAAATCAGGTTTCGCAGCGGGATTTGACAGCATTTCCCACAGATCGGGATCGAGTTTCAGTTTTGCAGCCTCACCGAGCAGTGTCCAACGGCCATCAAGCCTGTCCACCGTGAGGCGACCGCCAAAAGCCATAGCCGTTTCAAGGCATTGGATCAGCAGAAACGCCAGTTTCACCTCGCGCCGTGGCAGATCGGCTGGCCCGCGCCACTCTATGGTCAAGCGTCCGCCGCGTGTAAGATCTGACAGGATAGACAACACTTCCGGGCGGCCTATGCGCTGATCCGTGCCTGTTGCACCAAACGCGACGCGAAAGAACCGGATACGGGCATTGGCATTGGCCACGCTTTCCGAGATGAGCGCAATTTCCGGCCCCATAGTCGCACCATCCATCATCAAAAGCTCAACGCCATTGCTGATGGCCCCAATAGGGCTGATAAGATCGTGGCAAATACGAGAGCCGAGCAGGGCAACAAGATCAGGCTTATCGGGCATATAAATGAGGTCCTTCGTGGGGCGAAATTCGTGATGAACTCGATGCTAGAGCCCGGTATGATCGTGCGCCATCCGGATCGCCCGGATTGGGGGCTTGGTCAGGTGCAGTCGAACATTGGCGAACGGATTACTGTGAACTTCGAACACGTTGGTAAGGTTGTGATAGCTGGTCAGCACATAACGCTTGTTCAAGTGTTCGATTCTTCGCGCTAATGTGAAGCTTTTGTGCGCAATTTCAACCCCGGATTGTGGGTCTTGTGTGGGTCCAGAGCGTGGGCTTTGCAAGCACAGAGTGTCTAGGGCGCGTTGAACCCCGAAAAGGTTGCAAAGCGGGGGGGCAGGGCCTAAGACCGATCCAATCTGCAGGCGTCAGGACAGATCATAGTTTCAATGATGGATGACGACGTTTCCTTTGAGTTGCGTCTGGCAAAGACGGACCGAGATTTGAAGGCGGCGCAAAGGCTGCGGTACAGCGTATTTGTGCAAGAGCTGGGCGGCGATGGGCCGCTTGTGGATCATCAGGCCCGGTTGGAGCGTGATGAATTTGACCCATACTTTGACCACCTGATCCTCATCGACCCGCGCCGGGATGCAGAAGTTTTGGATGATGTCGTGGGCGTTTATCGGCTGTTGCCCGGCGACAGGCTGGCAGCATCGGGTCGGTTTTATTCTGAAAGCGAGTATGATCTTTCAGCGCTAAAATCGTCGGGGCGGCGTTTGCTGGAACTGGGGCGGTCTTGCGTGCACAAGGACTATCGCGGATCAACCGCGATGTTCCATCTTTGGAACGGATTGTCTGATTATGTGGCGGACCACAGCATTGAGGTGCTGTTTGGCGTGGCCAGTTTTCACGGCACCGATGCGGTGGCTTTGGCGCAACCGCTTGCCTATCTGCATCACCATCATCTGGCCCCCGAGGCATTGCGCGTGCGTGCCCGACCGGAACAGTTTCAGGCGATGGATGTGCTTCCGGTGGATCAACTTGACCGAAAGCTGGCGATGATGGGCACGCCTGCCTTGATCAAAGCCTATCTGCGGCTTGGCGGTTTTGTTGGTGAAGGCGCATGGATCGACCACGCTTTTAACACCACCGATGTTTGTCTGGTGATGGACACCGGGCGCATGTCGGCCAAACATCGGGATTTTTACATCCGAAAGCAGGGCAGAACACCATGAGCGGCGGCTGGGTTGACGATGTGCCAACCTATTCACCGATCGGATTTGGCGGCTGGTGTCGGGTGTTTTTACGCGGCGGGGTGCTGGGGGCTTTGACTTTTGGCTGCCTTGGTCTGCTTTTGCTGATCCGTTTGGTCGAAAAGCCGATGTTTGGCGCCGCGCGCCCGATCACTCCGCATATCACGCAATTTGTTTGCCGCGCGTCGTTTCGCATCATGGGCATCAAACTGCACATTCAAGGCAAACCTATGGTGCAGCGTGGGGCGGTGGTGGCCAACCATGCGTCATGGTTGGATATTTTTGCCCTGAACGCCGCACAACGGGTGTATTTCGTATCAAAATCCGAAGTTGCGGGTTGGGCTGGTATCGGCTGGCTGGCACGGGCGACGGGGACGGTGTTCATTGCCCGCAAATCGGCCGAGGCAAAGCTGCAGCAGGGCGTGTTCGAGGCGCGGCTGCGGGCGGGGCATCGGTTGTTATTTTTTCCAGAAGGTACCAGCACCGATGCGCTCCGGGTTTTGCCGTTCAAACCGACCCTCTTTGCGGCTTTCTATACGCATGGCATGGAACAGGTCATGCATATTCAGCCCGCTACAGTGATCTATCATGCGCCCAAAGGGGCGGATGCGCGATTTTACGGCTGGTGGGGGGATATGGAGTTTGGCCCGCACCTGAAAACGGTACTGGCAGCACCCCGACACGGGTCGGTCGAGGTCATTTTGCATGATCCGATAGCAGTCGATGATTTTGCGGACCGCAAAGCTTTGTCAGCACGGTGCGAGGCCGTGATCCGGGCCGCGCATCATAGGTGCTTGGACGCCAATTTAGTTTAGCGGCGCCAGAAGTGCGCGCAATGCGGCGCTGGCATCGTCTTTTTGCCAAATCTCATCGCCGATGCCAAAGAAATCGGTAATCGGGCCAAGTTTGGCTACCAGGTCTGCCGTCAACGCGCCTTCGGCAACCACCGACACTTCGATCATTTCTGACCACCATTCGAACAGGTCTGCCTCGGCATGACTGCCATCCCCAAGTGGCGTTTGCCCGACCGGGCCAAAACCGACATAGTCTGCCCCGGCCTCGGCCGCAGAAATGCCGTCGTGCCGGGTGGTGCCGCAGTAAGCCCCGATGATCGCGTCGCCCCCCAGATCTTTGCGCACCTTGCGAATAGACCGTGCGCCGTCAGTCAGATGCACGCCGTCAAGGCCGTGGCGTTCCACCAGCAGAACGTGGGTTTCAATCACAAGGGCCACATCACGGGCATGGGCAACGGCGCGCAATGCATCGGCGGCGCGGGCGATGCGATCTTCATCCTTGGTGGCGAGGGCAAGCCGAACGCAGGCGATCTCGGCCCCGTCCAGAACCGCTGCCAACTGGTTGGGAAAAATATCCAGATCAAAGTCTGGTGGCGTGATCAGATAAATTTGTGGGCGGTCGGCGTCGGCCATTTCAGGCTCCTCAATGCGGTGGCGATCCTCGTAGCGCAGATTTCGCGGCTTGGCTATCGCAAGCGCGGCTTGAAAGGCAGGGGTGCAGCGCGTATCAGGCGCGATGCAGATTTCAGCAAGGGTTTCGCTATGATTGCGCCGACCTTCATTCTTGTGCGCCCCCAGATGGGCGAGAACATCGGTGCCGCCGCACGGGCGATGCTGAACTTCGGGTTGGACCGCATGCGGATCGTGGACCCGCGCGATGGCTGGCCGAATTCACGCGCCGTGGCGATGGCATCGGGGGCGGGGCGGGTGTTGGATCATGCGGGGCTGTTCCCGGATGTGAAGGCCGCGATTGCGGATTTTGACTATGTTTTCGCGACGACGGCGCGGGGGCGGGAATTGACGAAGCCTATTATGTCGCCGGAGCGGGCGATGGAGGTGACGCGGGGATTGATTGCGGAGGGCAAGAAGGTGGCGGTTCTATTCGGGCCGGAGAGGGCGGGGTTGGAAAACAGCGACGTGGTGCTGGCGAACGCGATCATTTCGGTGCCGGTCAACCCGGAGTTTCCATCGCTCAATCTGTCACAATGCGCACTTTTGTTGGGGTATGAATGGCGGCGGCAAACCGAGACTGTTGCCCCTGAAGTGATGGAATTTGCCCGCACAGAATTGGCGAGCCGGGTTGAGATTGAAAAGTTGGGCGATCATTACGAGGAAAGGTTGACGGCGGCGGGGTTTTTCTATCCGGAGCCGAAAGTTGAGGGGATGAAGCTTTCGTTGCGAAATATGTGGGGGAGGTTGAATCTGACGCGGGCGGAGGTTCAGACGTTTCATGGAATGTTGCGGCAGGTTGCCTGGAAATTGAAGCAAGGGGATGAGTAACACGCGTGATATGGCCTTTAAGATATTGATATAATTAGGATAGTGCAGTTTCATTAACGAATTTTTAAGAGATGTGATCCCACAAAAATGCGCGGCTTAGGGGTTTTGCTTTGTCTTCCGGGCCACCCGCGCCCTGAGGCGTGACAGGGATTCTGCCGTAATGCCAAGATACGATGCGATGTGATGCTGTGGCACCTTTGATATGCGGTCTGGAAATGCCTGCCTAAGCGCGGCGTACCGGTCTTCGGCGCTTTGGGTGATAAAGGAAATTTCACGATCTTCTTTGCGAAGGTACAGCCATTCGGCAAGCCTGCGCCCGAGTTTTTGCCATTCAATATCGCGGTCGTATTGCGATGTGAGGGCATGAAGTGGCCAAAGCGAGGCTGCACAATCGGTCAAAGCGACTATGCCGATGCGGGACGGCTGTGCCAGAATGCTGCTGCCAAAAGACGCGGCGAAGGTTGGTGCGAAAGAAAAATCCTTTGTCACGTCATCGCCTGTTTCAGGCACAATCAGCATGTAGCGAATGATACCGCTGTGAACAAAGTAAAGTGGGCAGGTTGTATCGCCAATGTTGACCAGAAATATCCCTTTAGGCACCACGACGCGCCGGCATTTGGCAATGAAATCGTCAACCTGCGCTGCGGGCGGGTTGGCAAAACGGTGGATGAAGTGCCGAATTTCAACGTCTGGTGTCATCATCATTCGAAAATCTTTGCCGTCTCTTACCCAAAGTCAACGGGCATTTCTGGCGGCGCTGATAGGTCTGGGCCAAGCAAAATGGCAATCAAGAGGCCGACATGACCCAAACAACGCACCTGCCCACCAAACGACGGTTGGCCCCACCGCCAATCAAAAAAACCGATATGCGCGCCCTGACGGTGCGACTGGAGATGCCGGGTTTGCACCCCGACATCAGTATCACGCGGATAACCCACGCATGTGTGCTTATTCAATGTGGCCGCGATGCAATTTTGACCGACCCTTGGTTTTCACAAAAGCCGCTGTACCATCCTGGCGAAAGCCTGCCGTTTGATGCGGATGAATTGCCTGATCTGGCAGCCGTTTTAACAAGCATGAACCATTACGACCACTGCGATCTTGAAAGTCTTGCGAGCTATCGTGATCTGTCAGTGCCTTTGTTGGTCATCAAAGGCAGCGATCAAGCCCGCCTTGCGCACCGGGCAGGGTTTCACAACGTCCGCGAAGTGGCTGGGTGGAGTTCGGTGCAGATCGGATCCGTCACGTTGCATGCAATACCGGCGAACGACTTTGCACCGGGTACGTTTCGCTATGAACAGGCCTATGTGATAGAAATAGCAGGCCGCAGTATTTTGTTTTGTGCGCATGATCTGAAAGAGGGCGCACTGGCGCGGGTGAAAGCGCAGTTTCCTGCGATAGACATCGCACTGTTGGGCATAAACGGATTGCGCATCAAACCCCTTTTGGGGCGGCAGATGAGCATGGACCCCCCTGATGCAGCCCGGATTTGCGCGGAATTGTCGGTACGGGTGGCCGTGCCGATCCATTATGCGTTTAACGGCGGGTGGTTTTCATCGACCTTTTTGCTATCGCACAAAGGCACGCCACAGCAGTTTTCTGAGGCGGTGCGGTCTATATCACCCGGCACAACCTGCGTAACACTTTGCCCCGGGCAACCCTTGCGGGTGATCAGATAAGCGCGCTGGGCGGACGGGGTCGCAGGTCATGCAGCAGCACCCAGCCAAACCGGCGCGGGCCTGCCGCTGGCCATGCCACATGCGTGGGGGCAGGCGGGCGAGGTAACGCAAGCGTCGCGTGAAATTGGGCGGTTTATCAGCCGTCCACCATCATACCGGTGACGATCAACACCTGATAATCTTGTTTGGCACAGCCTTCGACATCTGGCATCGAAATATCGGGGCTCATCGGGAACACATCAGTGTTTGTTTTGTCGGGGGTGCAGGACTGACCATTGGCCGATGCGGTATAAACGGCGGCGCGGCAGCCAAGGTGGGTGACGTCATAAAGGGAGGCACCGTTGGCGATGCTCCAAGCCTGTTTGCCCGCGGCGTCTGGGGCGGCTACGGTTAAAACCGAGGTCACCTCGCGCCCACCGGTCACAACATATTGGCCCGGCGGAAGCGGGAAGCTGGGGGATTCCATCATTAGGCCATGTTCTTCGAGCCACCAAGCGGCACTGTCAAACTGCCAGCCATCGGGAGCGACACCAGCATTTTCCAAAAGATCAGGGTAGTCATCAATCCAGACGCCACGCGGGCCGGGATCGACAGCCCAAAAGCCCCAGGTTTCGGCATCATTGCCCGATGTGGCGGAGGTTGCGCCCAAAGCAGCGATGTATTGGGTATCGCCGCGCACGTAAGTCGTTTCAGCAAAAGTGGGCCACGCGATCATCAGAAATCCGGCGGAATATGCGCAAAGATGAAGGCTTGAGCGGCGCGTTGCACGGGCGGTTTGCATGTGTTGATCCTTTGGCTGAGCGCAATTCTTGCTTGAGACAGTAGAGCGTGGTGCCGCGTGGACAAGTTTCAGCGCGATTATGGTATTCCTGCACTGGTCCAACTTCGGGAAAAACCGGTGGAACTGGGTGTGCATAACGTCAAGGAAACAAGGTTCGGTCCTGTTTGAGCGGCGCGAGTTTGTGTTAGAAAATGCCCTGTGCCGCGATCATCACAACGCCCATAGCAATGACATAACTTGCGTCGATTACGGCGGCCTTGGTGGATTTCTGGCTGTAAAGTGACCCGGAAAGTTGCAGGGCCGCCATTGCGAGGATCAGGAACACGGCCGTAAAAAGCGCGTCGATTGTGGCGGTGGCCCCGATGACCCAAGACATCAGGAAGGTGCCAATCGCTTGGATCGTGGTCGCGAGGGCCGGAAATTGTGCAGGGGGTTGCAAGCCATGGCTGCCCGCCGACCATGCTTTGCCAAAAAGCGGCCCGAACCAAGCCATGCCAAGCGCGAAGGCGGCAGCGGCCCCGACCAGTACCGCCAGCCAGTTTACCGACATCAAGATTTCATCCATGATCTGTCTTTCCTTATGACAACAGGGCGTCGAGTTTGCCGAGAATACCCATCCAGCCTTGCAGATGGTTGTCACGGCTTTCTTCCGACATGAATTTCACATGGGTCAAAACGATTTCGGTGCCTTGTGGGACCGGGTTCATCACCAGTTCGACCTGCGTATCGGGCGCGGACCACGGGGCTTCCCAGGTGAAAACGATGCGGGAATGCGGGGTCAATTCCTTATAAGTGCCTTCATGCGGGTAGTCCTTGTCGCCGACCATCAGCACGAAAAACCTACCACCGATACGTGCATCGGCGCGGGCTTCACGCACATGCATATCGGGGCGGGGCGACATGAATTTGGTCATCGTCACCGGGTCGAGCCATGCCTTGTAAACCTGTTCGGGGCTGGCTTTGATCACGCGGCGGCAGGTGAGGGTGAGATCAGTCATCATCGTTTTCCTTTGCAAACAGGGATTCAAGCACGTCGAGACGTTGTTCCCAGATGGAGCGGAGGCTGGCAAACCAGCGGTCTATTTCGGCCAGCGGGGCCATCTGCACTTCGATCAGATGTTCGCGCCATTGGGTGCGCCTGCTGACGAGGCCCGCCTGTTCCAGCACCATGATGTGTTTGGAGACGGCGTTCAGGCTTATCTCAAACCGGGCGGCGATTTCGGTGACGCGGGTCGGGCCTTCTTGTGCCAGATGGGTCAGGATGGCGCGGCGTGTGGGATCGCTTGCGGCTTTGAGCGTTCGGGTCAGCGGGTCTGCTTCGATTCGCTCAACCATATGGATGAATTACAATGGTGACCCGCATCAGTCAATTATTTTGTTGAATGATGGGGCGGATTGATGTTGCTGATCGCCGGGTGCTAACGTTGCGGCATGAAGCCCAAGCTGCTGACCACGCTGCAAACCTATACACACGCCGAGTTTCTGGCCGATTTGATCGCCGGGATCACCGTGGCGATGGTGGCCATTCCCTTAAGCATCGCGATTGCCATCGCGTCCGGTGCCGACCCGGCCAAGGGATTGGTCACGGCCATTGTGGGCGGGTTTCTGATCTCGCTGCTTGGCGGAAGCCGAGTGCAAATCGGTGGGCCGACCGGGGCGTTTATTGTCGTCGTGTTTGGTGTGGTGGCGGCGCACGGTTATGACGGGTTGGTGCTGGCCACATTGATGGCGGGAATCATTCTGGTCATTGCCGGGGTTTTGCGGGCGGGAAATCTGGTGGCCTATGTGCCGGAACCAGTGATCAACGGCTTTACCATCGGCATCGGTATCATCATCGCGACCAGTCAGTTGAAGGATTTGCTGGGGCTATCACTGGCCGAGGTGCCTGCGGAGTTTCTGGCAAAGCTTGCGGCGCTGTGGGGGGCCAAGGACAGCTTTAATCTGAGCGCGTTCACCATTGGTGCCGTGACCATGGTGTTGATCGTGGCCTTGCGGCAGCTTTTGCCACGCTTTCCGGGGTTGATCGTGGCGGTCGCTGTCACCTCGGCCTACGGGGCGTGGGCGGGATTGCAGGTTGATACGATTCAGTCGCGGTTCGGAGCCTTGCCGGACAGGTTGCCGCTGCCGGGTTTGCCGGACGTGACGTGGGCCCGCATCATTGAATTGTTGCCATCGGCGTTTGTTATTGCCTTTTTGGCGGGGGTGGAATCGCTGTTGTCGGCACTGGTGGCGGACCGGATGATCACTGGCAAGCACAGGCCGAATGCCGAGGTGCTGGCGCAAGGTGCGGCCAACATCGGGTCGGCGTTGTTTGGCGGGATGCCTGCGACAGGGGCAATTGCACGAACGGCGACGAACATTCGGGCCGGGGGGAAAACCCCTGTGGCGGGGCTGGTGCATGCGGTGACGATACTGGCGGTGATGATGCTGGCCGCTCCGCTTGCTGGTTATATGGCGATGCCTGCGCTGGCGGGGCTGTTGATATTGACCGCGTGGAATATGACAGAGCCGCATAAGTGGCGGGGTTATATGGCAGACCGGATATCGGACCGGGTGCTGTTGGTGTTAACGTTGGTGCTGACGGTGGTGGTGGATTTGACTGTGGCAATTGGGGTTGGGGTGGCGCTGGGGCTGGCATTGCGGTTGCGCAGGCGGGGCGCGCCACAACCGGACTGGACGCCGCCAAAGCGATGACGGGTGCGGCTTATCAGACCCTTGAAGGGGCGGGGCCTGCGGCCTAGTGTTCGCCAAAACCCGGAGACACAGCATGGCAGGCAAACGCAGTATTTTCGAAGAGGTCGGGGCTGTGCCCGTGGCCACGCCTCAATCGGGGGGAATTGATGCGCGGGGTTTGGGTGCGCGGGCGGGGATCAGGCTTTGGCTGATGGTGCTGTTTGCGCTGGTGGTGGTGATGATTGCTGTGGGGGGCCTTACCCGGCTGACCGATAGCGGGCTGTCGATCACGGAATGGGCGCCGATTTCGGGGATGGTGCCGCCAATGACTGACGCGGATTGGGCGGCGGAATTTAGCGCCTACCAAGCCACACCTGAATTTCAGTTGCAAAACAGCGGCATGACGCTGGAGGCGTTCAAGACCATTTTCTGGTGGGAATGGGGACATCGGTTTCTGGGCCGGGTGATAGGGTTGGTTTGGGCGGCGGGGTTTGTGGGGTTTTTGGCGGCGCGAAAAATCCCGGTGGGCTGGACGCAGAGGTTGTTTATCATCGGCGCGTTGATTGGCCTGCAGGGGGCGATTGGGTGGTGGATGGTCAGTTCTGGGTTGACGGGGCGGATGGTCGATGTGGCGTCATATCGGTTGGCGGTGCATCTGGGGTTGGCCTTTGTGATCCTGGGGCTGATCGCTTGGGCGGTGTTCCTGCTGGGGCGGCGCGAGGCGGAATTGCTGCAAGCGCGGCGCGGGCGCGAGGATAAGCTGTTTCGCATGTCGACGGGCCTGATGCATTTTGCGATGTTGCAGGTGCTGCTGGGGGCCTTGGTGGCGGGCATTGACGCAGGCCGCGGGTATCCGACCTGGCCGTTAATGAACGGGGAATTTTTTCCGAGCGATGCGTTTTACGTGCCGGACGGGGCAGGCGGGGTGAAAGCGGTCTGGACGGCGTTTTTTGAAAATGCCGGGCTGGTGCAGTTCATTCACCGGATGTCGGGCTATCTGCTGTTCGTCTTTGGCGTGGTGGTTTGGTTGCGCGGGCGGAAGTCAGCGCATTTGGCCACGCGCCGGGCGTTCAACATGGTGATGGGAATGATGGTGGTGCAGGTGGCTTTGGGGGTTGCTGCAGTGCTGACGGCGGCGCAGTTACATTCCGCGCTGTCGCATCAGGTTGGGGCGGTGATCCTTTGGGTGCTGATCCTGCGGGCGCGGTATTTGGCGGCATATCCGATGCCAGGTTCAATCAGAAAGGGCACGGCATGACCGCGAATAACACGGCATATTCCGATCTGATGGCACATCAGCGCGAAACCGAAGCGCTGAGCCAAGTGGCCGGGCGGTTGGGCTGGGATCAGGAAACAGTGATGCCACGCGGGGCGGCGGATCAGCGCAGTGAGGAAATATCGGCGCTGGAAGGCGTGCTGCATGCGCGGCGCACGGATGTGCGGATTGCCGGGTGGCTTGAGGCGGCGGTGCCGGACGATGCGGTTGGCATGGCGCAGCTGCGGCATGTCCGGCGCAGTTATGTGCGCACCGGCAAAGTGCCTGCCGATCTGGCGCAGGCTTTGGCGAAATTGACCTCAAAGGCACAGGGGATTTGGGCCGAGGCGCGGGCGGGCGAGGATGTGGCAGGGTTTTTGCCGACATTGGCCGAAGTGATCCGGTTGAAGCGCGAAGAAGCGGCGGCGCTGGCGCAGGGCGGCGATTTGTACGACGCGCTGATTGATGATTATGAGCCGGGCGCGACGGCGGCAAGTCTGGGCGCGATGTTTGATGCGATGCGGCCAAGGCTGGTGGCCTTGCGCGCGGCGGTTTTAGGGGCGGATCATCGGCCCGGTGCCTTAAATGGCTGGTTTCCCGCGGATGGGCAGATGGCCGTGGCGCGCGATTTGGCGGCGGCATTTGGCTATGACTGGGCATTTGGGCG
>JANOFE010000183.1:0-5250 GCA_031413495.1 Pseudorhodobacter sp.
CTCTCCTCAATGCGCGGCACGGGGTAGTGTCGCTTAGCTTGCTCTAAGATAGAGATTAGTTCGGTGCGTTCAATGCGATATAATGAAAGAGGTGAAACCAGCGTCAATTCGCGCAGTCCAGCCGTTCGCTAATCCCGCCAAAGGGGCTGCCACAAGCGCATCGCCGCGCCAGATCGCGGGCGAGACGACCAGCGCATCCCGGCTGATCGCGGTGGCCCGCCAGTCCTTACAGGCGCGCAGGCCCTCGGCACCAAGTGCGCGCACCTCCAACCCCGGCTCGGATGGGCCATCAACTCGCCAGCGGTTATCCCAAAGCTGATCTGGGGGGCAAACAGTTTCAGCCACCGCACGAGGCTCGCGCACAACACGCACTTCAGTTTCCGTTACACGGATACGACAGCCCGCAAGCGTAGTATCCTTTCCCAGCATGATTCCCATCTGAACATGATCAAGCGCCTTGCCACGCGGTGCGTAGCTCGCCCCATACATCCAGCCCAAACAACCAATCAACAGCTGCCGTTGTACTTCCATCTGAAGCCCGTCGAACGCCACGCGATCAACCTTCAGACCACCCGCCTGCTCCTCAACGACCTTTGCTGCAGCCTTGATCGTCGCTGCCTGAACTACACTCCGCGCCATATCAAGATTGTCTGCAACCCGGGCCAGCGTTTCAACGGTAATGCCCAATGGCTGCAAAGCGACCAGCGCCCGCCGCGCCTTAATCCGGGCAAAGCTGTCATCATCATTGGTCGGGTCTTCGATCCACGCAAAGCCCTCACTGCGCAGAAAAGATCGCAGCGCCTTGCGCGTCGTGTTAAGGAATGGCCGTGTGAAAAACACAGCCCCTTCACGCCAACCCACTCGCATCCCCGACAATCCATCAAGGCCTGCCGCCCGCGCCAATTCCATCAAAAACGTCTCCGCCTGATCATTCGCCGTGTGCCCAAGCACGACATACTCAATCCCCAGCCCCCGCGCCCACTCTTCAATCAGGCGATACCTCGCGCGCCGCGCCATATCCATCAGGTTGCCAGAAACCTCGCCGTGCTCCCAGACTAATGTCTGATGTGAAATCCCTAGGCCCGCACAGACACTGGCCACGAACGCAGCTTCATCCGCCGCCTCCGGCCTAAGTTGATGATCAACTGTCACTGCGTGCACCACCCAGCCGCGCGACATCGCGGCCCGTGCCATCAAATGCAACGCCGCCATGGAATCGCTCCCGCCCGAGACAGCTACAGCAATGCATTCCGGTTTCGTCCACGCAAACGCAGCCTCAGCGACCGACATTAGTTCATCGGTCGAGCTTGCCTCTACTGGCACCCCAGCCCCTGCATGGCGATCTGCGCATTGGTCGCCTCGATGCTGCCCGGAAACCGGGTGCCAACTTCCGTCAGCGTCACGCAAGCCTCGGGCGTCTGTCCCAGGGTCCCCAGCGATTGCCCCAGCTTCAACAAAGATTCCCCTGCGCGCGGCCCATCTGGCTTGCTGGAAAACGCCTCCAGATAGGCCCGCGCCGCGTTGGAGGTTTCCCCAAGCTGCGCCAAAGCCTCACCGCGCAAAAACTGCGCCTCGGCGCTTAAGGGGCCACCCGTATAGGTCGTGGTAAAGGCCGTAAAGAGGTCCGCGGCGGCACGAAAGTCACCGGTGGCGAGCACCTCCTTGGCCCGGTCAAAATCGGCTTGTTCACCGACGGCAAGTTCGCCCCCGCCAGTGGCAGGTGCAGGGTCGGTGCCAATAGCGGGGGCAGCCGTGCCGCCGCCCAATGGCTCGGTTGTCCCTAACGTGGAAATATCACAGCCTTCCGTCACTTCGCACAGCCGAAACTCCAGATCGCCAATCCGGTTGGTGCCATCAGACGCCACCTTGGTCAGCCGCAATTCCACCGCTTCGGTTTTCGCCGTCAGCTGCACCAAAGCGGCCTCCAAAGCATCCATCCGCTGCAAAGCATCGCCACCAGCCGCCCCCGATTGGGCGGCCCCGGTTGTCACCAATTCCTGCTTCAGGGCAGTGAATTCACCATTCAGCGCGGCCAGTTCAGCCCGAATATCCGCCAGCGTCTGCGCCCGGTCCTGCGCGAACGCAAATCCGGGGGCCACCGCCAACAGCACACAAAGAACCAAACCGCGCATCTGGGTCAGGCCCCCGCGCCGACAGACAGCACCGTTACCGCACGCCGGTTACGGGCATAGCAGGCTTCTTCGGAACAAACCTCAATCGGGCGCTCCTTGCCGTAGCTGACGGTGCGCATCCGGCTGGCAGGCACGCCTTGGCTGATCAGGAAATCCTGCACCGCCGACGCACGACGCGCGCCAAGGGCTAGGTTGTATTCCCGCGTGCCCTGCTCATCGGCATGGCCTTCGATGATGATCGCGTAATCGGCATTCGTCAAAAGCCAGCCCGCCTGGCCACCCAGAACACCCCGCGCCTCATCGGTCAGGTTGCTTTGATCGACCGGAAACAACACGCGGTCGCCCACGGTTTGCTGGAAATAGGCTACCGAGCGCGGGTTGCTGGCATCGCCAAGGCCCGAGCTGTCAATGCCGCCGGCCCCACCGGCGCCGCCCGCACCCCCAGCCCCGTACCGATCAGGGTTATTACAGGCCGCAAGGCCCAGCACTGCCATCAGTAGCAGAGCCTTGGGAAGATATTTCATGATGCTATCCTTTGTTCTTTGGCTTCTTGTTATTGGCTCGATCTCGACTTGTCATATCAGGTTCCGGGCGCGATGGGAATCCGCGACCGCCACCCTTTTTGCTGCAAACCCGCTACTGCAAAAGCGGCGACCATGCCGGGTCTGACGCCGGGGTTTCCGTGATGATCTGCCGCAGGTTGCGCCCCGACACATCCACTGAATACAGCGCCGGTTGCCCTTCGGCCCCCGCGCCTTGGCGGGTGAACATCAACACGCGCCCGTTCGGGGCCCATGTCGGGCCTTCATCAAGGAATGATGCCGTCAGCAGCCGTTCTTCCGACCCATCGGTGCGCATCACGCCAATGTGGAAGCGGCCTTCGTTTTGCTTGGTGAAGGCAATCAAATCACCGCGCGGGCTCCACACGGGGGTGCCATAACGCCCCTGCCCGTTTGATACCCGCTGTGGCTCGCCCCCGCCCGCTGACATCACATAGACCTGCTGGGTGCCCGACCGATCAGATTCAAACACTATTTGGCTGCCATCGGGGGAAAAGCTTGGTGCGGTTTCAATCGACGGTGCGTTGGTCAGTTGGGTCAACTGCGCACTTTCGGTATCCACCGTGTAAATGTCGGTATTGCCGCCCTGTTCCAGCGAAAACACCACCGTCCGCCCATCCGGGGCAAATCTTGGCGCAAAGGTCATGGTGCCCGGCACCTGCCCCAGATTGCGGGTTTGCAGCGAACCCACATCCATCAGATAGATCTCAGGAAAACCCGACGCATAAGAGGTGAACAAAATCCGGTCGCCGCCCGGCGAAAACCGGGGTGCCAGCACGATAGAACTGGAATCCGTCAGATACTGAAGCCCCGCGCCATCATAATCCATCACGCCCAGCCGCTTGGCGCGCTGGTTCTTTGGCCCGGATTCCGACACGAACACCACCCGGCTGTCAAAATAGCCGCCTTCGCCGGTGATACGGGCGTAGGCCGCATCCGCCACCTTATGTGCCATCCGCCGCCAGCTTGACGGCGTGCCTGCAAATTGCAGGCCCTCGCCCAACGGCTGGCCGGAGAACACGTCATACAGCCGGAACTTCACGACAATCCGGTCACCTGACGCCGAAACCGCCCCGGTGATCAAGGCCTGCGCATTGATCGCTTTCCAATCGGCATAGGCGACAGGCGCATCAAAACTGGTCACTGACGATATATGCGCCTCTGCCGGAATTTCCCGGAACAACCCGGTGCCCGCCAGATCGGCGGCAATCACCCGGCTGATATTGGCCGCATATTCCCCCGCATCGCCGTTTTCGGCCACGAAATCCGGCACCGCAAAGGGCAGCGGTTCAATCACCCCTTCGGTGATGTCAATCCGTAGCGGCCCGTCCTGCGCCATGGCGGCACCCAAAGCCCCGACCGCAATCATCACCGCAATGCTCAAAGATCTCAGCATGTTCATCTCAACCTCATACCATCGGGATTGAATACCATCTCGATATTCTTCCACTGTTCATATTTTTCCGGGGGCAGCGGATAGCCGCCCTTTTCACAGCGCAAAATTGCGCGCCGTGCTTTTTCAAACGCTGATCTTTGCGCTGCGTCATCGCCACCGACCGCGCTGATCAATTCCAGCGAATTGCCCACCACGGTGCCATCTGGGTTCATCGACACACCAATCGTGATCGTCACATCTGCAGATTGCGATCCGGTATCCACGATCCAACAGGCCGATACCGCCACCCGCAAACCGTCTTTTTCACCCGAGGTGATCGGCGGTCCTTCCGGTGCGGTATTACCGCCGTCAACAACGCCAGAATCCTCGGATGTCGCCTCTGCCAGCGCCGCCGCAATCGCCTCGGCCTCGGCATCTACGGCAGGTTCTTCTGCGGCGGCTTCGGCCACAGGCTGCGTCACCTCTTCGGACACTTCTGCCTCTGCCGTCCGCACCGGTCGTGATTTGGGCCGGATGCTGGATGCAGGCGCAGTTGTCGGCAGCTCAACCACCTCCTCGGTCGCCTCCGTCTCAATCACCGTACCCGCTTCTTCCAGTGCCGCTGCCTGTTCTTCTTCCACCACCGGCGCGTTTTCCGCGGCGTCCGGCGTCACCGCCGCCACCTCTTCATCCGCGATCTGAACCTCCGGCTCTGGTGCCACCGTCGGAATGGGGGCTACACGCGGCGCTGCCTGATCCACCGGCGGCGGTGTGTTTTCCGGCAAAGCAAGCGTCTCCTCCGGCACCACCTCTGGCGTCGGCTGATCGGGCAGCGTTTCTGTCACCTCTGGCTCTGGCACCGGGGCAATTTCAATCGCTTCAGGCGCAGTTTCCGGCGTCGGCTCCGCTTGCGGGGTTGGCGGCTCCTGCGATGGGGCTGGCTCCTCCACCGGCTCCGGTTGTGGCGCATCGGCCTCCAGTTCCGGCTCCACAGGCGCAGGCGGCGTCACTTCCGGCAAGGCGGGTTGGTCTGCCGGATCCGGCGTCGATGGCGCAGCCGCCACCAGCGCGTCATACTCCGCCTCTGACAGCAAACTGACCTCGGTTGCCGCAATCACGGGCTGATCCTGCGGCTGGAACAACCAATCACCCAACAGCACCCACAGGATCAGGGCTGCATGCC
>JANOFE010000184.1:0-2343 GCA_031413495.1 Pseudorhodobacter sp.
CAACGGTGCCGCCAGCGAATGATGAAAGGTGACTTCGAGCATGGCTCAGAGCTACGTCGGCCAAAAACGTATCCGCCGCTATTTCGGCAAAATCCGTGAAGTATTGGAGATGCCGAACCTGATTGAGGTTCAGAAATCTTCGTATGACCTGTTCCTGAAATCGGGCGAAGGCCCGAAGCCTGCAGATGGCGAAGGCATTCAGGGCGTGTTCCAATCGGTATTCCCGATCAAGGATTTCAACGAAACCAGTGTTCTGGAATTCGTGAAATACGAGCTTGAAAAGCCGAAGTACGACGTTGATGAATGCCAATCGCGCGACATGACCTATGCGGCACCTCTGAAGGTTACGTTGCGTCTGATCGTGTTTGATGTCGATGAAGATACCGGCGCGCGGTCTGTCAAAGACATCAAGGAACAAGACGTGTTCATGGGCGATATGCCTTTGATGACGCATAACGGCACCTTCGTGGTGAACGGTACTGAACGGGTTATCGTCAGCCAGATGCACCGGTCGCCCGGCGTGTTCTTTGATCATGACAAGGGAAAAACCCATTCGTCTGGCAAACTGCTTTTCGCTTGCCGGATCATTCCCTACCGTGGTTCGTGGCTGGACTTTGAATTTGATGCGAAAGACCTTGTGTTCGCCCGCATCGACCGCCGCCGCAAACTGCCGGTGACGACGCTTCTCTATGCGCTTGGCATGGGCCAAGAACAGATCATGGATGCGTATTACCAGACCGTTTCCTACAAGCATGAGAAAAACAAAGGCTGGGTGACCAAGTTCTTCCCGGAACGTGTGCGTGGCACCCGCCCGACCTTTGATATCGTCGATGCCGCCACTGGCGAAGTGATCTGCAAAGCCGGCGACAAGATGACGCCGCGCATGGCAAATGACCTGATCAAATCCGGCAAAGTCACCGAACTTCTGATGCCGTTCGACCAGATCCTTGGTCGCTATGTATCGAAAGACATCATCAACGAAGAAACCGGCGAGATTTACGTTGAAGCCGGTGATGAGCTGACGATGGAATACGACCGCGATGGCGGCGTTAAGGGTGGCAGCCTGAAAGTACTTCTGGATCAAGGCATTATCGATATTCCGGTGCTGGATATCGACAATGTCAACGTCGGCCCCTACATCCGCAACACCATGGCCGCCGACAAGAACATGGGTCGCGATACCGCGCTTATGGACATTTACCGCGTCATGCGTCCGGGTGAGCCGCCAACAGTTGAAGCAGCCAGCCAACTGTTCGACACGCTGTTCTTTGATAGCGAGCGTTACGATCTTTCCGCCGTTGGCCGCGTGAAGATGAACATGCGTCTCGACCTCGGCCGCCCGGATACCCAGCGCACGCTGGACCGTGCCGATATCATCGCCTGCATCAAAGCGCTGACCGAGTTGCGCGATGGCAAGGGCGAGATTGACGATATCGACCACCTTGGTAACCGCCGGGTCCGTTCCGTTGGCGAATTGATGGAAAACCAGTACCGCGTCGGCCTGCTGCGCATGGAACGTGCGATCAAGGAACGCATGTCATCGGTCGAGATTGACACGATCATGCCGCAAGACCTGATCAACGCCAAGCCAGCGGCGGCTGCGGTGCGTGAATTCTTCGGCTCCAGTCAGCTGTCGCAGTTCATGGACCAAACCAACCCACTGTCCGAAGTGACGCACAAGCGCCGCTTGTCGGCCCTTGGGCCAGGCGGTCTGACCCGCGAACGCGCAGGGTTTGAAGTACGCGACGTTCACCCGACCCACTATGGCCGGATGTGCCCGATTGAAACACCCGAAGGCCAGAACATCGGCCTGATCAACTCGTTGGCCACCTTTGCGCGGGTGAATAAGTATGGCTTCATCGAAACCCCGTACCGCAAGGTGATCGACAACAAAGTAACCGACGAGGTTACCTATATGTCGGCAACCGAGGAAATGCGTCACACCGTGGCGCAGGCCAACGCGGCGCAAGACGCCGAAGGTCGTTTCACCGATGATCTGATTTCTTCGCGTAAAGCGGGCGAATTCATGCTGAACCCGCCAGAAGCGATTGATCTGATCGACGTTAGCCCGAAGCAGTTGGTTTCTGTTGCGGCGTCCTTGATCCCGTTCCTTGAAAATGACGATGCTAACCGCGCCCTGATGGGGTCGAACATGCAACGCCAAGCGGTGCCTTTGCTGCAATCGGATGCGCCTTTCGTGGGCACCGGGATTGAAGCGGTGGTTGCGCGGGATTCTGGCGCTGCCATCATGGCACGCCGGGCAGGGGTGATTGATCAGGTCGATGCCACCCGTATCGTTGTGCGCGCAACCGAGATGATGGAACCCGGCGAGCCCGGCGTTGA
>JANOFE010000185.1:0-13206 GCA_031413495.1 Pseudorhodobacter sp.
AGACCTGCGCACCGCGCTTGCCACCTTGTCATCCCGGAAGAAATCACCATTCGCATCCCGTTCGCGGTAATTTGGATCGGTGAAATAGGAGCCGCGGTTTGGGCGCGCCATGTCTGACGCCATGTCGCGTTCATCACGCAACACCCAAAGCGTTGCTGGTTGGGTTGTTGCGATTGACACCGCCCAGTCGCCAAACGGCGCAGGGCGTAGATTTCCGTTTTTCCACCCTGTTGGCGACATCGAAATTCTATAGCGAGCATTGCCGCCAGTATCGGCCGCGCGGGCCAAAATGCCGATCACCACGGTGCCTAGCCTTAGCCGCGCCGTTTGATTTTGCAAAAGCTCTGCCTGTACGGTGCGGCCGTTCATCATGGAGATTTCGACCCGTGGTCTGTTTGGATCAAGTCCAACGTTTTCGACAATGATTTCAAGCGTATTTGGTGAAAAGTCATCTGGCGGCAGGTGCCATGTCAAAGGTAGCGCGTTTGCACCGGGGCCGGTCGGCGGCGCGAATGCTGTGCATTGGTCTTGCAAATGGTTGCCTGCGGGCAAAACCAAAGAAACGACCCGCGTCGTGCGCGCCTTATCAAGTGCGTATTTGATATTAAGCGCGATGGGATGGTTTCCGTCATGCGGACCTGCAGTAAACGCAAAGGGCAAGACGATGATCAAGGGCAGGTGGGCAAGCGCGGCCGTCATCGCAAGCGCCGCCCTTAACGCGAATGGCAGCACATACTGCAGCGTATCACCACCCCAATCACGCAGTGCCGCATCGGGCAATTCGACGCCAAAAAGGGCTGTTTTGCCGCCATCATCAGGCGCCGCGATGTCTGCAATTGCGGTTCCATGCCACAAGCCATCTGCATCAGGTGGCGGGTATGAACCGTAAAAGCTATGCGGAAATTTCCCTTTGAGGCTTTCAAGCAGCATTGTTTGGCCGTCGGGTTGATCTGCTGTCTTACAGAGGGCGGTCAGGTCTGCATCTGTCAACCGACCAATAGGCAATGACGCGTTAGGTGCGCCGCGGTCAAAATCCAGAAACTGAATTTCTGAAAATCTTGATTTGCCTGCAGACCGAAAGGCAAGGTTCCAAAATGCAATGCCATGGTCAATAACAACGACAACCCGGGCATAAGGCACGTTATCAATCGGTTCCATCACGGGGAGTATCTGTGAGCGCGGCTGATTGGTTTGCCCAAGATCGGTTTCCGGGCCAAGAAAGCAGGATTGATTTGCAAGATTTGGGTCAAGCGCAGGTTCAAGTGTGCTTAAAAAATTGCTCATCTCTGCCGGATTTCGCATGGTTTCCACCGACACCACATAAGACAAAATTTCGTTCAATGGTGACGGATGTGCATCCGGCAGAACAAACAGGTGGCGGTTGCGTGCGGCGTGATTTTCGCTGATTGCAGCAAGGGCAGCGGGAAAATAGTTGTACGGCAGCAACGGCGCGATTTCATCTTCTGGCGGTAGCTCAAGCTGAAGATCATCGTCCATGGTTACACCTTCAACCCGATTTCGCGCAGCACGGCGTTGCAGATTTCGCTTAAAACGGGCGCTCTGCCGGGTTCCGCGGCATCGGCGATAGTGGCGGTGACGGGCACCACCGAAACCACGGCGCCATTAAGGGCATAGTGTTCGACAGTTCTGCCAAAAATATCAACGCGAGGAATGGCGGTCGGATCACCCGCGACAAATGCAGGAAGGGCCGCAAGCGGAGCTGGCGGCGGCAACAGGATTTCTATGCCAAACACCGCCTTCAGGATGATCCGGCCCACCATATCACCCAGAACAGCACCGGCATGATGATCAATGGGAAAGTGCACACCGGCATAGCCGCGATTGACGGCAATACGCGCGGCCATGCGGCGCAGATTTTTGGCACGGTCCGGAAACAGCGCACCAAGGATTGTGGCGGCACAAAACGCCTCGGTCGCATGGCCGCTGGGGAAAGAGCTGTGCGAAGGCGTTTGGATGACCGGGGCAATTTCAGGCGACAGAACGGCGGGGCGGGGCATCGGCAGGGCGAATTTCATTTCCGTTGCGATCCGAAAAGCCACTTCATGCGCGGCCCCTAACAGAACGCCGATCCAGGGGTGCGTTTGCGGACCAATTGGCACAGCAAGGCTAAGAAAGCTGATCTGATCAGCCTGCTGCATCACAATTTCGGTCATCCGTTCATCGCGGTGCCATTTTTGTGCAAGAAGTTGATCAACCTGATTTTGCCAGAATTTCAAACAGTCAGGCGTCGTGTCGGTCTTTAGGGTAAGTGTCAAAAGAACATCGGCAATATCTTTAAGCGTGGCGGACGCCGGTACTGCGGGAGGGATGCTTGGTGCGGTGACGGTCTGCCCTTCCATCAGTGCGGAGACGATAAGGTGCTGCCGGTGGCGGGCGTTCAATCTGCGAAAGCGCAGCGTATCTGAAATCTTTTGCGTAAGATCTGCTGAAGTCACTTTGGTTGGAGCCGCATTGAATGCCAGCATTGCCGCCTGCAACCCGCCGCTTAACGCAAAGGATGCCGTCTGACCGAACGACGCCAGCTCGGCCTGATTGAGGCCGGAATTGTTCGAATTATTGGAATTGTTGGAGTTATTGGAATTGTTCGAATTGTTAGAGTTATTCGACGTCGCCATAAGCTATCTCCACATTGCGTTTGCCAATCCAGAAGGTGCAGCCATGGACATGTCTGTCTGACCCATTAGGGCAGATTGTCTGTCCCTGACCGGGCCAAACACGGCCCATGCCCTAATGTGCAATCTAGCATGGGCAAGCGTCATCGTAGCGTGATTTTTGACCGGCCAGAAACCGGGTGGCCAACATCAAGGGCAGCGAAAATGCGCCGCTTCATAAGATAGCCACGGTGCCACCACATTCTTGCCCTGCCCGGCGGCGACGAAGGGACGGCTATACAACCTAGAGTTGTAAAACGACAGACCTTCAACGGGGCGGCGAGCATATGGCGACTATTCTGGTTCAGGCAGGCACCAACGCCTATGCCTTGCAAAACATCATTGATACCGCACCCGATGGCGCGCGGATCGTGTTGGAAGCGGGGACCTACCGATTTACCAAAACGGTTGAGATCGACCGTGATGGACTTACCCTGGAAGGACAGGGCGATGTCACCATCATCGCGGATGCCTGCCTGATGGGCGAGCCCGCAATTCAAATTGGTGCGCCGCTATACTGCAACGTGATGAATGCGCCGGTGCAGGTAACAATGAGCGCGGCACAGGGTGCCAAGGCGCTTTCATTGCAGCCCGGGCACGGCGTGCAGGTGGGGGATGTGATTTGGGTGGAACAACCCAACGATGCGGCGTTTTTCGCAGAAATTGGCGATACGCTGTGGCGCGAAGATAAACCACTGCGCACCGGGCTTGTGATTGTGACGGAGGTGAATGGCACGGCCATCAGCCTTGATCGCGGCTTGCCGTTTGATTTTGACGCGGGCATGACGACGGTTGAGGTCACCCATATGGTGCGCGATGTTACGGTAAAGGGCATCACCCTGCGCGGGGATTACGGGACATCTGACGAAGCGAACTTTGGCAACACAGTCGCATCTGAAAATGGTGGCATGATGATGGTCGTGAACGGGACCATCGGCGTAAATCTGACGGATATTGATATTGTCGAGCCCGGATCGAACGGGCTTGTCATGGGTAAATCCATGGACGCAATCGTCAGCGACATGTCTGTAACAGGCGCACATAACAAAGGCGACGGTGGCAATGGCTATGGGTTTTGGCTGCGCGATATAACGGATTGTACGCTGACCGAATTGCGCATCATGGATACGCGGCACGCCGTGCTGTTTGCCAGCTACACCTCGGCCACCGGCAATGATGTGCAGGTGTCACTGACCAACAGGGACATCAATTTTCATGGCGGTCTGGACCGTGGCAATACGGTTACCGTCGATCAATCAATCCGCACCGCCAGCGAACAACGCTATATGGGGGCGGTAACTTTCATCAATTCTGGTACAGATTATGGTGCGCCAACCGATAGCGATGCCAACAAAATCACTTTCGGGCATGTCGTTGGCACGGTGCGGGCCGACAATGTGGTTGCATGGGATGCCGGGGCTTATCTGGCAACACTGGGTGGCAATGACACCTTGACGGGTGGCGCGGGCGACGATGTGCTGGACGCGGGGACAGGCAACGATTGGATCATCGCTTCAGGCGGCAATGATGTGGCTGTGGGTGGTGCGGGATCAGATACTTTTGTCTTTGCCTTTGAAAGCGATCAGGCCATCGTAAAATTGAATGGTACAAAGACACTTGTCACAACTGCCCAAGGCACGGCTTCGCTGACCGACATTGAAGCGCTTCAATTCAGTACCGGCACAATGACACCGTCGGCGGCGCAGACCCTGATATTGCGCGGTGACGTTGGCTTTGAGCGCACCGATCTTGCCATCAGTTTTGTCGCGGATGATCTGGTGAATGCCGTTACGATGATTGGCACCCGCAACATCGGCTTTGTCGGGAATGGGTTGGCCAACAATGTGGTCGGAAACGGTGGCCACAACCTGATCCTTGGGGAAGGCGGCAATGACAGGCTGTTCGGTGGTGCTGGCGATGATTATCTTGATGGCGGCGCGGGTGACGACCTGCTGTACGGTGGTTCGGGCAATGATACGCTGATTGGCGGCGCAGGAAATGACACGCTGTCCGGGCGGCAAGGTGTGGACAAATTCATCGGAAGCGCCGGTATCAACATCGTCGATGATTTCAGCCTTAGTCAAGGCGACCAAATTTTCTTTAACGGGTGCGATGCAATCAATCTTAGGACTGCGCTGGGCAACCATTTGGAGGGTCGTAGCCTTTCGACAGATAAATTCGTTTTCCTGACCCAAATGGTCGAAGGCAAACTTGCGCTGGCAATAACCTCGGATGCGGGGGATGGGCTTGTGCTGCAAAATGTACAGGCAGCAGATCTTTATGCCTATCTGATCGGCTAAGACCGACACGACCTATCTGCCAGAAAAAATCTACAGGGTGAGTCGCGCACCGCTTACTCAACCTAGACGCGATTCGGGGGTGCGAGGGCACTTCTGACGCTGACGCCCTGTCGGGTTAACCAATATTGGCCCGGAATGTAGGCAAAAGCGTTAAGATTAGGCTAAAATTGTAAGTAATCCCTCCAAATATGACCGATTTCAACACTGTGTCATTGCTCCGACACACAGTTGGGCTATTGTGGACACGAAGTCGTCAGTATCACCACATTGCTGACATAATCTGAACCGTGGGGTGGGGATCTTACGGAGCCGAGTTGTGAATACCGATACACCTACCATCAAAATCGCCGTTTTTGACCAGAATCCTATGCTTGCATTGGGCATATGCTCGCTGCTTGAAAAGCGCGCGCATGTGCAGGCAATTCATCTGTCTATGCCAGAGTTCGGCGGCCCTGCAGCCGCCACAGATTTTGATGTGGCAATCATTGATCCGGGCCAAACGGATCTGTCGCCCGCAGACATTTCCACCGTTTTGCGCGCCCATAGCGGCGGCCCTGCCATGATCGGCTTTTTTTGCGACGTGTCTGTTCTAACCGCGCGTGCCTGCCTTGCGGCGGGGTTTCGTGGCTTTCTGCCAAAAACCGCAGCGTTCGATGCGTTGCAAACAGCAATCGCCACGGTGCAGGGCGGGGCGCATTACATTGACGCCACATTTGCAGACTTACTGCTAGAACCCCCGGCACCCCGCCCAAATATGCGGCCCCGGGATTTGACTGACCGCGAAGCCTATGTGCTTAAATCTGTGGCGCGCGGCAAAAGCCTGAAAGAGATTGGTCTGGAACTGGCTCTGTCGTCCAAAACCATAGAAACCTACAAAGCGAGGGGCAGCACAAAGCTGAACCTGCAGGGACGGCGTGCCATTGTGGAATATGCGATCCGCAGCGGTTGGGTGCAGTAGCACCGCGAAATTTTTAGTCCCGATTCTTGTAACATTGTTGCAGAAATGGAAACGCCAAGGCGTTTCCTTTTGGTATCTGCAGATACGCCGCATTGCAGCATGAATTCGGCAGTTTCCTGACAGAACCGGCGCGTGTCTTGTCAGGCTTTTCCCGGATTTTAATATATTATTAGGGGTTTACCCCGACTTTCCAAGGCAACATCACTCAACTTATGGTTGTTTCACGCCGCACTGCCGCATTTGGCGCGGATCGCAACACGAAGTTTTGGGATACATAATATGGCAACAATCGCGGTTTTCGGAATTGGGTATGTGGGCGTCGTATCGGCGGCCTGTCTGGCAAAGGACGGGCATCATGTGATTGCTGTTGATGTTGATCCGGGCAAGGTGGCCGCAATCAACGCCGGCCAGTCGCCGATTGTGGAACATGGCCTTGCCGAAATGATTGCCGAGGTTGTGGCCGCGGGCAATTTGACCGCAACACTTGACGGGATTGCAGCGGTGCGCGCCGCCGATGCGTCTTTCGTCTGCGTGGGGACGCCGTCCGCACCGGATGGATCCATTGGGCTGGACTATGTGAGCGGTGTTTGCCTCACGATTGCCGCCGCCTTACCCGGACATGACGGATTTCATTCGGTCATTCTGCGGTCCACCATTGTGCCCGGCACGATGGAAAAAACCTGCATCCCGCTGTTGGAAGAGACATCTGGGCTGACGGCTGGCAAAGATTTTGGCGTTGGCTACTACCCCGAGTTTTTGCGCGAAAGCACCGCCATTCAGGACTACTACGACCCGGGGCTGATCGTGTTTGGTGCGCTGGACAGGAAGACCGCCGATTTCCTGACAAGCCTGAACAAAGACCTGAACTGTGCGATCAACGTCGTCGATGTGCGGTCAGCCGAGATGGTGAAATACACCTCAAATTCCTGGCGGGCGGTGAAAGTGACCTTCGCCAACGAAATCGGCAATATCGCCAAGGCTTGCGGGCTGGATGGCCAGCAGATCATGAAAATCCTGTGTTCCGATCACAAAGTGTCGATGAGCCCCTATTTCATGCGGCCCGGATTTGCCTTTGGTGGGTCGTGCTTGCCGAAAGACGTGCGCGCGCTGAAATCCATAGCGGCAGACATGAAAGTGGCGGCCCCGTTGCTGGATGCGGTTCTGGTGGCCAATGCCGAACAGATCAACCGCGCAGAACGGATGATCCACGCGTCGGGGTCAACGTCCGTTGGCATGGTGGGCATCAGCTTTAAGCCCGGCACTGACGATATGCGCGAAAGCCCGCTTGCGGAACTGGCAGCGCGGCTGATCGACAGGGGTATCACGCTGACGGTCTATGATCCCTTCGTGCATGAGGCTTATGCCAACGATATGTCCGCCGCCGGGCGCGGCAATGATTACAATATTGATCTGAAAGATCGCCTTGTGCCGACGATTGGCGAATTGCTGTCAAAATCTGACATCGTGCTGGTTGGCAACAAGTATGATGAAACGCTGGAGGCGTTGCAGGCCGCCGTTGCCGACCGGCTGGTGATTGATCTGGCCCGCATTATGCCGGGTGCCAAATCTGGTGGCAGCTATCAGGGCATTTGCTGGTAGGATGGGTATGCTGTCACATATCGCCTACATCGCTGTGTGCGCGGGCCTGGCCCTTAGCATTCCGGCACCTTCTTTCGGGAATGTGTCGGGGGCTTTGGTTGTGGTTGGCACCATCGGGCTGTGGCGATATTCTTGGGCGTTGTTGAATTTCCTGCGCGCGCTTTTGTTCCTGAAATGGGTGCATCCGCGCCGCAAGGCCCGCGCGATGGCGGCCTATGCTGCACAGCCACAGGCGGCACATGCCTATTTTCTGGTGACCAGCTACAAGATCGAACCCGAAGTGACCACGCGGGTTTACCAATCCATCTTTCGCGCCGCCGCTGCGTCAATTGGTGGGGCCACGGTGGTGGCATCTGTGGTGGACGGCGCCGATGGCCGGATGATCCGGCAAATTTTCGACGCCAATCCATCGCCGGTGCGTTTGATCATCGACCAGATCCCCGGCACTGGCAAACGCGATGCACTGGCGCGGTCTTTGCGGCTGATTGACCGTGAAGCCCCGACGCGGCACGACATTGTGCTGTTTGTCGACGGTGACAGTTGCGTGCCGATAGACATCGTGGCGCAGACAGCGCCGTTTTTTGTGGACGGCGATATGGGTGCCGTCACCACCGATGAAGAGGTGGAAATCAAGGATTCCGCCCTGTTCCGCGATTGGTTTTCCCTGCGCTTCAATCAGCGGCAAGTGATGATGTCGTCGATGGGTCTGTCAGACCGGGTGTTGACCCTTACAGGGCGGATGAGCGTGGTGCGCGCTGATCTTGCGACCGACACCGGGTTCATCAACCAAGTGCAGTCAGACTACATTGATCACTGGCGTCTGGGGCGGGTGACCTTCCTGACTGGGGATGACAAATCAACGTGGTTCTGGCTGCTGAAAAACGGCTACAAAATGGGCTATCTGCCGGATGTGGCATCGGTTTCGATGGAAAGCCAGCCAAAGCCGGGGTTCATCGACAGCGCCGTCACCCTGATGATCCGCTGGTTTGGCAATATGCTGCGCACCAATGGCCGCGCGCTGGCCCTGCCGCCGTCGAAAATCGGCTACTTCACATGGTGGTCGATCCTTGATCAGCGGGTTGGCATCTGGACCACGCTTGCCGGGCCAATATCAGTTTTGGCAGGCGCGCTGTTCATCGAGCCTTTGGTATTGCCCGCCTATATCGCCTGGGTCATGTTCACCCGCTATGCCTATTGCTGCATCCTGTCTTTGGTACGGTTTGAGCGGTTCCCGATCAGCTATCCGTTCTTGCTGTACTTCAGCCAGATCGCCGGTGCCGCAGTAAAAAGCTTCGTGCTGTTCCGGTTGGATAAACAGCGCTGGACCCGGCAATCAAGTGGGTTTGAGGCCCCCAAAACCGCGCTGCCGCTGCGCGCAAAACTGAAAAAACTGTCCTCCGTTTACACGCATGCATTGGCGATTGGCTGGCTAACGCTGGGCGTGGCCGTGTTGTCTGGCGTCGTCTGAAACCCTGTGAAGGAATATCCTATGGAACCCCGTGCCGCATTGGAACTGACCAAGGATCAACTATCATTCCTGCCCAGCAAAGGCGATCATCCGATGATGGATGTGCCCTTCATGGTGGGCATTGACGGCCGCCAATATCGCGGCATGCGGCTGTCTTTGGTGATGGCCGAAATTGGCGGGTTGATGGACCCTGCATTGGAAAACGCGACCCGGCTGATGCGGATGGTGTTTCCATTTAACGGCTTTAGCGTCACGCTGGGTGTGCTGGGCCTGATCAAGCATGTGGACCGCGATAAGGGCCTGGCATCGGTTACCTTTGTTGATCCGGCGGGCGAACATCTGCCGCAGATGCGCCATATCCTGAATTCCTACATTGCCGGTGATCTGGTGGCGCTGGGCGGTGTCATCGGTGTGGCCGCCAAACTGCCATCGCCTGCGGCCCGCGCGGCAACGGCGGCGGCATCACGGAAAATGACCCTGCCCCGTCTTTTGGGATCTGCGGCAATGGTGCTGGCGACGGCACTGCTGATCGGTGGCGCGGGATTGTTGGCTTACAACCGCATCTTCACCCAAAGCGTCGCAACCCCCGGTCGCGTGATGCAGGATGGCATGACGCTTGGCGCAATTGCTGCAGGCCAGCTGGATTATGTGAACCTTGAGGCGAGCATGGGCGAGGTGGCGTTTTCTATTCGCACCACATCGGGCGACCTGCTGTCGATCGCAATGCCCTGCACCTGTACTGCGCAACTTCTGGGCACATCCGTAGGGGCCACAGTGCAAGCGGGCGATGCGCTGATGACCGTTTCCGCACCTGACGCCCCGGTGATTGTGACCACGCAAGTCACCTCTGACGAATTGCTGGCGATGGCCTTTGCCGATCATGTGTCGATCCGCTTTGCCGATGGCAGCACGGTTCGTGCCCGCGCCGAAACCGAAAGTCTGCGCGGTGGGGCGGGTGACGCACTGGTGCCGGTGCGCTTGGTGCCAGATGTGGCGCTGCCACCTGCCCGCGCTGGCCAATTGGGCGAGTTGACCATCATCCGCCCACTGCCTTTCAACCTCGCGTCTTTAACGACTGCAGCCGCACCCTCTGGCAACTGAACTGGATATGATCATGATGACCAAAGCTATTCATCCGCTGGTTTTATGTGGTGGCATGGGGGCCCGATTGTGGCCAATGTCGCGCGTCGAGCAACCAAAGCAATTTCAACCGGTGCGTGGCAAAGGCAGCCTTTCCTATTTCCAGACCACGGTGCAGCGCCATCGTGGCGATGATTTTCATGCCCCCACTGTGGTGACAAGCAAGGCGCAAACCGTGCTGGTGCACCGCCAGTTGCAGGATCTGCAAATCAGATCCACCGTCATCGCCGAACCGATGGGCCGTAACACCGGGCCTGCCGTTCTGGCCGCAGCGCTGACCATTGCGCAGACTGACCCCGAGGCGCTGTTGTTGGTGCTGCCGTCTGATCACATCATCACCGGTAATCTGAACGCGACCATTCTGGCCATGCGTCCCGCAGCCGATGATGGCCGGATCGTGCTGTTTGGTGTGCCGCCAACCTACCCTGAAACCGGCTATGGCTATATCATCGACGGTGGTGCTTACGGTTTTATTGATGGGCTGCACCGGGTAGAGCGTTTCATCGAAAAGCCACCTGTTGAGGTGGCAAAATCGCTGATCGCGGGGGGCCATGCCTATTGGGCGTCCGGCATCAGCCTGTTTCGCGCCGATGTGATCATCGAGGAATTTCAGCGCTTTGATCCGCATACCTTTTACACGGTGTCTGAGGCGGTAATCGGTGCTGTGCGCGACGACAATACCCTGCATCTGAACGCCGCCGCCTTTGTGAAGGCCACGGCAGAACCGACCGAGCGGCTGGTGTTTGAACGCTCCCCCACCACGGCGCTGGCCCCTGCGCTGAACATCGAATGGGATGATGTGGGGGCGTGGAACGCCGTTCAGAAAATATCGGCACAATCCGAGGACGGCAATGTCAAGAACGGTGACATCATGGCGCTGGATACGAAAAACTCGCTTATTCAAAGTGATAGCCGCTTGGTGGCGGTGATCGGTCTGCGCGATATGATTGTGATTGATACGCCAGATGCGCTGTTGGTGATGAACCGCGAAAACGCGCAGAACGTGAAACAGGTGGTGGATCAGCTGAAAAGCCAGTCGCGGCGCGAGGTGCAAAGCCATGTCATCCGCGAAACCAGCTGGGGCCGGGTGGAACCGCTGTCGAAGGCACAAGGCTATGATATGCGGATGATCGTGGTGGCACCGGGGGCGACCGTGCGGGTGAACGGCACCGGCATTGGGCCCAGCCTTTTGACCTTTATCAATGGCGGCGCTGTTTATGATGTTGACGGCAAGTCGGTGACTGCCAAACGCGGCGAAAGCCTGACCATCGCCGCTGACGTGACGCTGCCGGTGACCAACAAAACCGGGCGCGAATTGCGCGCGATGCAGTTGATGCTGACGGCGGGTGGTGAAGAGGCGGGCGGCGAAGACCAGGATGATACATCCGAAATGGGGTCTTTCGCAATCGCCCCGATGTTTGCCCCCGCCAAAACGGCCGCAGCAGATCAAAAGCGCAAAGATGCATCAGACCTGAAACTGGCGAAGGCGGTTTGATATGCGACGCTGGATTGCCCCCTTTATCCTGATGACTTTGCTGGTGCCGCAGCTTGCGCAGGCAACGCCGGTCTGGACAGACGCCACCCAAGCCCGCGCATTGATCGAGGCAGTCGCGGTTGACGCCGCAGGGGCAAAAGATGCTGTTGGCCAGCTTGCCGGGATTTTGCAGATCGACAAAGTGACTGCGAAGGCAACCGAAGTACAGCGCCCGCCGTTTCCAGAAGGCCCGGCGGGCAAGTTGGTGTCAGCCGAACTGCAGCTGGCGATGACGCAGCTGTCTATTCATATCGGTGCCAACAACCAGATCCGCGTGCTGCGCGCACAGGGTGGCGCGCGCGATGCGTTGATCTTGCAAAGCGGTTTTTCCACCCTGAATGACCTGGCAAAGGTGGCCGAGGCGCAGGGCATCGACGGCCTTCGGATGGTGAACGGCGTGGCGCATCTGACGCGGCCACTGGTGATCTGGCTTGGCGCGGGATTGCGGCTGGAACCCGGCGACCGGTTGCAGATGGATGCCCGCAGTGGCGCGTTCCTAATGGGGTTTGGTCAGATCGAAATGGTTGAGGCCGATGTGCGCGCGATTGGCTTTGGCACCGTCCCTGACGCCTATCGCCCCTTTGTTTTGATCACAGGGCAGGGCACGATTTTCGCGCAAGATACAAAGTTTACGGGTCTTGGTATGGTTGGGGCCGATCCCTTTGGCGGCGTGGTGGTATCAGAGCGCGGGCTGTTCCCGCCGGAATTTCCACCGACCCTGATCCAGAACCGGTTTGACGATGTGGGCATTGTCGGCATGTCGGGCGTCACCGATGGCGTGATCGTGCGCAATCTGATCAAGGCCGGGCGCGGCGGCGGTGTGGCGCTTGCAGCGGTGCAGAAAACCTTGGTGTCCGACAATGAAATTGTCGCCACCAAAGGCGGTGCCGGGATCAAGATCGCGGGCGGCACCGGGGTGCGATTGACGGGCAATCTGGTGGCCGGTGGCGCGCGCAACGGTATCTCCATCGGCGGCAACAGCAAGGGGATTGAGGTCAGCGGTAACGCTGTTCTGGCCAATGCCGAAACCGGTATTTCCACGCAGCGCGCCACCTGTGTGTTGGTCACCGCCAATTCTGTTGCCCGCAACGGATCATCCGGGCTGCGCCTGAACGAGTCCGGCGTGTCGCGGGTGCAGGGCAACGCATTGGTTCTGAACACCACGGCGGGATTGAACGTTTCTGCGCAAACCAAAGGTGGCCGGATCGAGGTGTCAGACAACCTTTTGGCTGGCAACCGCGTTGGTCTGACAGGCGTCGCGATTGGCGAAGTGGTGCTGGATCAGAACAACCTGACCGCGCAAATGCCGCGTCTCTTTGACGGCGAGTTTTCGCAGTATCTTGCGGGCTACCTGACCGGGATCCAGCAAAAATCCGACACAAGTTTCCGCATAGCCCCGCGCGACGGTCGCGAGGCGGATGCCTTCCTTACCGCCTGCAACAAGGGTTGAACCAATGGTCTTTTCGTCTGAAACCTTCCTGTTTTTGTTCCTGCCGCTGTTTTTGGTGATTTATTACCTGACACCGACACGCGGC
>JANOFE010000186.1:0-2328 GCA_031413495.1 Pseudorhodobacter sp.
GTGTTGGACAGCATATTCACAAGATGCGCTTCACCCAAAACCCAAGGATAGGGGATCTGCACCCAGACGGTATCGCCGCGCGCAATCGGTCCCGGCGGGTCTTGCGTGAACGTCCAGAACGCATCGTCTACGGCCACTTGCGCAATAGCCATGGGTTCTGATCCACCGGCGCGCACCAGCAGCCCGATCCCGGCCTCATCCAGAATGGTCCGCTCCACAGTCAGCGCTTCGACCGCGGGCGCGCCGTTGTTGAAGCTGCGCAGGGGATCAAGCGACGCGATCCAGACGAAGGCACCAAGCATGGCTGCCAACGGCACAAGCACCAATAGCAGACGGGTCAGCACGGGGCGGGTTGGTTGGCTCTGGTCGCTCATGCTGCGGGTCCCCGAACGTCAAACATGCCGACCCAGCCAAGCTCGGTGAACTCGGACTGGTGGGCGTGGAACATGTACATGCCATCCTCGTGCTCGGCGAAGCTGAATTCAAGAATGCCGCGCTGCGCCTGACACTGGGTGATAAGATCGACGGTGCGCAGGGTGGGCGTCAGTGTGGTGCCGGTGTCGAAGTAGTTAAAGAAATTCGCGTGCAGATGGAACGAGTTGATCGGGTCGAACTCGGTCACGTTGACCAAATAGATCCGCACAGGCCGGGTCTTGTCGATTTGGATCGGCACGTTCATGTAGGCTTGGCCGACAGTATTGGCGGCATAAACCTCGTTGGCACCGTCGAAGTTTGTATCGAAGGCGTTCATCACCATCGCCAGTTCCTGCCATTCGGCATTCTCGGGACTGCCGTGCAAGCGCGACGCAGCAATAGCTGTAAAGGCCGGGTCCGTCTGGCGTGCTGGGTCGGGGTCGATGACGAACAGTCCATACATGCCCTTGTGCATGTGCCGTTTCAGCGGCAGCGCATGGCAGTGATACAGATGGCAGCCAAAGGGCTTTGCGTCGAACTCGTAGATGAATTCCTCGCCGGGCCCGATCAGCCCGGCACCTGGAACACCGTCCATCCGCGCTGAATGGATGCCATGGAAATGCATGGAATGTGGGTGCGAGCCCAGATTGCGGAAGACGATCCGCAGCCTTTCACCTTCCTTCGCCCTCAGGGCCGGTCCGGGCACACGACCGTTGAATGTCCAGGCGGGAAAAAAGATGCCGGGGGCAATCTCGATTTCTCTGTCGATGGCATCGACTTCGAAAGTGCGCAGAGTCCTGCCATCGGGCAGCAGCTCGGTTCGACCAGTCTCCCAGTCTGTCAACATGGAGGTAGGATCGAACCCGTTCCTGCCGTGATCGACCAGACCGACCGTTGTCATGTTGCCATGCGCCATCCCCGACATGGGTGCCGCATAGGGATCGGATGGCATGTTGGACATGTCGTGACCGGCCATCGGGTCTGGTACGCTTTGCGAGCGCGCGCTGCCAGCGGCGATCGCAGCACCACCCGCAGCCACAAGACCACCGACAAGCAGAGCGCGGCGCGACGGGTCAACGAAGCGTTCGGTATCGGCAGGCATGGATCGGACTTCCTCGCAAGAGCGGCACCAAAGTCTGTGCGCCAAAAGTTAGACAAGGCTAACAATCTGCTCTGTGCCTTTACGTGTCAATCCATTTCGTGCAAAACTGAACTGATGACGAACGTTGATCTCCAGAAAACAAATGCAGTCGAGCCTGAAGCCCGGGCTGGCGACGCCCGCGCCGAGGCGTTTCAGGGCGTGCGCGTGGCAAGGCGCAATGAACTGGCGGAAGACTACGTCGAGTTGATCGCCGAATTGATTCACAATCAGGGCGAAGCGCGTCCCGTCGACATTGCAACCAAGATGGGCGTCACGGCACCCACCGTGGCCAAGACCCTCGACCGTCTGGCCCGGGACGGGCTGATCACCCGCGCCAAGTATCGCTCCGTTTTTTTGACTGAGGAAGGCCGCGCACTGGCCAAGGAATGCCGCCACCGGCATGAGATCGTGTTGCGGTTTCTGATCCGCCTCGGGCTTGACCCTGAGACAGCCGAACACGACGCCGAAGGCATCGAACATCACGTCAGTGAGCGCACGCTTGCCTTGTTCGCAGCGTTTGCCAACAGGTCGTGACTCGACGCTCAGACACTTTCGACCGCAGCTTTGACTTCGGCAATCAAACTTTCCGGGCTCACGTTTTCCAGCCGTTTGCCGTCTAGAAAGAAGGTCGGCGTCTGACGGATCCCAACGGCTTCGACATCGGCCATGTCCTGATTGAGGACACCGGTAATCCCCGGAAACAGGCGGTCGCTCTCGGCCTTTTTCAGATCAAGCCCGACCGCCCCCGCCACCCGCCAGGCGACATCCATCTG
>JANOFE010000187.1:0-5850 GCA_031413495.1 Pseudorhodobacter sp.
TGGTGCCCGGAGACGGAATTGAACCGCCGACACGCGGATTTTCAATCCGCTGCTCTACCAACTGAGCTATCCGGGCACACGACCCACCGGCAGGGCCAGTCGGGTGGGGCGGTATTATGCGAGGGCGCGGGGCCTGTCCAGTGGGTTTGGGCAAAAAAACCAAAGCTTGCTGGCTATTGCGGGCGCGGGGCCTGATGTTCGTCTTCAGGCTTGTCGTCTTCTTCCAGCGCCTCAGCCGGGATCGTATAGCTTCCGGTTAACCAGCGCCCCAGATCCACATCGGCACAGCGGCGTGAACAAAACGGCGGATACTTTGGATCGGTGTCTTTTGCACAAACTGGGCAGGTCACACCAGCACCTCGGACAAAGGCAGGCGGTCACGCTTGCGGGTCATCTCGAACAGGCCAAGCGTGGTCCATCCGGCCAGATTGGTTTCTGCGGCCTCCCCCTTAAACGCCCCGCGCAGCACCTGATCCAGAATGGCGCGGTCCTTCTTTGGCATTGGCGCAAAATCGATCACAATCTGCCCACCAAGCCCGCGCAGCCGCAATTGGCGCGGCAATTCGCGCGCTGCGGCGATATTGGCTTTCAGGCTGGCTGCGGGCGATGTATCCGGGCCGGTATTCACATCCACCGACAGCAGCGCACGGGTAGGTTCGATCATCATATGCCCGCCACCTGTCAGTGCGACATGCGGTTGGCGCAACGCATCAATCATGTCATGCACACCGTGGTCAGCAAAACCGCCCGCAGTGTCAATCACCTCATCGGGGGCAGGATCAGCCCAATCGCGCCACGCGGTTTCCTGCGCACTGGCCCCTTCGACCAATAATTCGGGAGCGCCGTTCACATCGACAAGCACGGCTTCCGCCAAGGCCCGCATATCGGCAATATCAGATGCAACCTCTTCCGGCTCTGCCATCTCTGACGCGGACCGCAGGATCAGGCCAAGGTCACCCGATGCGCCCTGCATTGCATCTTTCGCCAGATCATCCAGCATCGCGCGCGCGTCATCCTCCCGGATTTTGCGCGAGATGTTTAACCCCGGCGCACCCGGCGTCAGAATTGCGTACCGACTTTTGAATAACAATCGGGTGGTCACCGGGGTCGCCTTGCCCGGCTCGGCAGGGCCAGTGACCTGCACCAGCAAACGGTCACCTGGCGCGATACCGGCAGTTTGGCGCAGGAACCCTGACCCTCCGGGCAGCTTTACGAACAGACCACCCTGCCCTTTCACCGGCCTGTCCGCCACCGCGCGGTAGATCGCACCCGGCAAGGCGGCGTCGGTTGCAGGATCAATCATCAGATCTTCAAGCTGACCGTCAACAATCAACGCTGCGGCTGGCTGATCCCCGACGCTGTCCAGAACAACGATGCGACCCTTCATGGCTTGCCCTCCCAAACCGGATACCCGGCGGCGGTCAGCAAGGCCGCTGTTTCGGCGACAGGCAACCCCATGATGGCGCTGAATGACCCCGACATCCACGGGATGAATGCGCCCGCCAGCCCCTGAATGGCGTAGCCGCCCGCCTTGCCCTGCCAATCGTTGCTGGCAAGATAGGCGTTCAATTCCGCATCCGACAGGCGTTTCATCTTGACCGCACTTTCCACTTCGCGCGACCAGATCTTGTCGCCCCGTCGCACGGCGATGGCGGTAATCACGGTATGCCTGCGTCCGGCCAAGGCCAGCAAAAACTCGGCGGCTTGGCCTACATCGCGGGGCTTGCCAAGAATACGGCGGCCGAGGGCAACCGTGGTGTCGGCACACAAAATAATGTCGTCCGGTCCGCCCGGAATGGCCGCCGCCTTTTCCCGTGCAATCCGCGCGCAGTAGGGGCGCGGAAGTTCGCTTTTGTGGGGGTCTTCGTTGATGTCGGGGGGCAAAACGGCATCGGGGGTAATCCCAAGCTGGCCCAGCAATTCAAATCGCCGGGGGCTGGCTGATCCCAAGATCAGACGTATCATAGGGGACGCGCTTTGCCGGAAAACCGGTTTCCACTTTTCCGGGCGCGCCCGTCTTTCTGTGAAAGTTCGGTCATTACTTGAAGCGGTAATTGATGCGGCCTTTGGACAGATCGTAGGGGGTCATCTCGACCTGAACTTTATCGCCCGCCAGCACCCGGATCCGGTTTTTCCGCATCTTGCCCGCCATCACGGCGATCAATTCATGGCCATTATCAAGCTCGACCTTGAATGTCGCGTTGGGAAGGAGTTCCTTCACGACACCGGGGAATTCGAGAATGTCTTCTTTGGCCATGGTCGCTCCGATAGGGGTCCGGCCCGCTTTTGAAGCAGGCATCCGGGGGGCTATGCGCTGGTTATTTGGGGTTTTCAAGGGGAAAATGGGAGGATTGGGGGGAATCTGAGTGCGATAACACGCGTGTTACGATGGGTAAGGATCTGATTTTGTTCGATTTGTGAAATTTTGGTAAGGGTTTGTTAATGTGTTACATAGCTGATCACCCTTACGTCAGAGCGATTGTTTATGGCATGACCCCATAGGAAATATGGGACAGGTGGGGGGGGGCGTACCGCCCCCTGCCCTATCGTTACAGTTTTGCCAGCGCATCCGCTACGGTCGTAGCCATCGGTGTGGTCGCCCGCCCGATCAATGACGACAGGGTTTTGCTATCATCAAACAGATAGCCCTGCGCGCCTTTGGCATCGGCATCGGCCAGCGCCAAGGATAAATCCTCTGGCAAGCCAAAGCTTTGCAGAATGCCCTGATACACATCCTGCGGTAGCGAATTGTAGGGAATGATCTTGCCGGTTTGGCGCGAGACTTCGGCGGCCATATCGGCCAATGCATAGGCATCATCCCCTGCCAATTCGTAAACCTTGCCCGCATGGCCGCTGCCCGTTGCAGTGACGGCAATCGCCTCGGCGTAATCGGCGCGGGAAGCGGAGGTGATACGACCCTCACCGAATGACCCGATCATCGCACCTGCCGCCAAGGCACCGCCCAGCGAGCCCGTGAAATTCTCGGTATACCAGCCATTGCGCAGGATGGTGTAAGGCACGCCGGATGCTTTCAGGTCAGCCTCCGTCACAATATGATCTTGCACAAGGATCATCGGCGACGCTTCGCCCTTCAGGATCGAGGTATAGACGATGCGGCCCACACCGGCGGTTTTGGCAGCATTGATCACATTGGCATGTTGACCTGTACGGTCATTGAAATCATTGGAGGAAATCAAAACCAAAACATCTACGCCAGCCAGCGCCGGGGCCAAGGTTTCAGGTTTGTGGTAATCTGCTACCCGCAGGGCCACGCCCAGATCAGCGGCGGCGGCGGCTGCCGGATTGCGCACAAGGGCAATAATCTGATCGGCAGGCACACGCGCCTTCAGCGCGTCAATAGCAAGGCGGCCCAGTTGGCCGGTAGCACCCGTTACAGCAATTTTCATTTTCATCTCCTTTGGTTGCACTGACCCTTGACTTACGCCTTTACTTACGAAAAGGAAGTACCTACATTAATGTAAGTGTATTCACGAGGCGCACATGCAAACTTACCCAAACGCACAGATGGTGCTGGACCGCGTCCGACAGGCCAATGTCATGGCGGCAGACTGCCCGTCACGGCAGGTTTTGCAGCATGTGACAAGCCGCTGGGGCACCTTGGTGATGATCGCGCTGATGTCGGGCACGCACCGCTTTAGCGCGCTGCGCCGGGCGATTGGCGGCGTCAGCGAACGGATGCTGGCGCAGACTTTGCAATTGCTGGAAGGCGACGGTTTGGTACGGCGGGTAGCGTTTGACGTGGTGCCGCCGCATGTTGAATACAGCCTGACACCGATGGGGGTGGAGGCAGCAGGGCATGTCGTAGTCCTTGCTGGCTGGATTGAGGGGAATTTGCCGAAGATCTTGGCGCAACGGGCGGCGAACGGGGCGATGGCGGCAGAGTAAGATGATGCGGTCTAAGTGAGCTGCGCAAAGCAAGCGCAGGGTGGGTGAAACCCACGTCTTTCTTTTAGCGCATTGCCCAAACGATTGCGCATCCGCGTGGGTTTCACCCGCCCTACGCTACATTGCGTTCATCCACCAAAATTGCCGTCTGATGTTATACCCGACCACTCTGACGATACCCTTCCCCGCTTGATATCGCGGTAGAGCGAGGACAAGGGCCAGTCGACGGCTTGTTTGACCAGCCCGTGCTTGACAGGATTACCCCAACAATAAGCAATGTGGGCGGCGAGGGTGGCGTCGGACCGGATCAGGGGGTGCCAATAGCGCCGCTGCCAGATGCCTTTTCGCCGCGATTCCTTTTGCTTTGCGACGCAAATTCCGACACGTCACGGCCTTTTGACAAGGCCGTTTTGATACGCCGCCAGCAGGTGGCAAAATCGGCGTCCCCTTCGGGCAGGGTCCAGACGGCATGCAGATGATCGGGCTGAATAACGCTGGCGTCTGTGCGGACGGGGTATTTGTGCAGAGTGTCGGCGCAGGCTTGGTTCAGGCCGACGACATCATCGGTGAGCAAGCTTTGACCGCGCCCGGCAAGGCAGAGGGTGAAGAAATGGCTGGCACCGGGGGTGCGATGCGGCGGAAGCCGGACATGCGGCAGGGGTGTCCCGGGATTGGTTGAGGATCGGTGTAGCGCGCGCCGCGTGTGTTTGACCCAGTTTACCGATCATCGGCTGATACCGCACTGTCGCTGTTTTCTTTGTGGCGCATCGCTGGGCGGGGTATAGCAGTGATTACGCCAGTCACGGACCCAAACCATGATCACGGACATCGAGGATTATTTCACCAAGGGCTGCGGGCGGTGTGACCGGTTTGCGACGGCGGACTGCTCGACAAGGGTTTGGGCGCGCGGGCTGGCCGATTTGCGCCGCCTGTGTCTGGCGGCCGGGCTGGAGGAGACGGTGAAATGGGGGCATCCCTGTTACATGCAGGGCGGGCGCAATATTGTGATCATCGGGGCGTTTCGCGGGGATTTCCGGCTGACGTTTTTCAATGCGGGGCTGATGACCGACCCGAACGGGCTGCTGGAGCGGCAGGGGCCGAATACGCAGACGCCGAGTATGATCCGGTTCACCGACAATGATCAGGTGGCGGTGCGAGAGCGGGTCATTCTGGCCTATCTGGCCGAAGCTGCGGGCTATGCGCGGGCGGGGATCAGGCCACCGAGCGAGCCGCGTGATATTGAACTTCCGGGGGAGTTGATCGACGCTTCGGAGGGTGATCCTGAATTGTCTGAGGCGTTTGCCGCGCTGACGCCGGGGCGGCGACACAGCTATGTGATCGCGCTGGCGTCGGCCAAGGCGCAGGCCACGCGGGTGACGCGGATTGCCAAATTCCGTGGTAAGATCCTTGCTGGAAAAGGTGCGACAGAGCGATGACAGGAGCGAGCAATGGCAGATATTCGCGACAAGCTGACCGGGCTGTGTGCGGCATTTAACGCGCATGATCTTGATCAGATCATGGGTTTTTTTGCCGAAGATTGTGTTCTGCAGATGCCGAGGGGGCCGCAGCCTTGGGGTGTGCGGCTTGAGGGGCAGCAGGCGGTGCGGCAAGGGTTAGCGTCTCGGTTTGAAGGGTTGCCTGACGTGCATTACGGGGACGAGGCGCATTTTGTGGATGCGGATCGGCAAACCGGCATTTCCAAATGGGTGCTGACCGGCACCACCAAGGGCGGGCAGCGGCTGGAAGTTTGCGGATGCGATTTTTACACGTTCCGGGACGGGCTGGTGACGTGCAAGGATTCCTATTGGAAGATTGTTGAGGGCGGCTAGGGATGTGGTTTGGAGTGGTTTTGAAACCCCCCTCGCCCTGCCCTGCGCGGTTTGCTATGACATGCCCATGTCAAACATAAATTCACTGTTCGTGACCCGCCTTTACCGTGCTGCC
>JANOFE010000188.1:0-6648 GCA_031413495.1 Pseudorhodobacter sp.
CCCGCCATGCAAAAGGCGCTGGAAATCGCGCAATCCGTGTTTGCGGAAACCGAAGGGGACAAGGCATGACCATCGCCGATCTGGCCTTTTACGCGTTTGCCATCGTCACCGTCACGGCGGGCCTGCTGGTCACCGTATCCCGCAACCCGGTGCATTCGGTACTTTGGCTGATCCTTGCCTTCCTGTCGTCGGCGGGCCTGTTCGTGCTGCTGGGGGCGGAATTCGTGGCCATGCTGCTGATCATCGTCTATGTCGGCGCGGTGGCCGTGTTGTTCCTGTTCGTGGTGATGATGCTGGACATCGACTTTGCCGAGTTAAAGGGCGAGATGTCGAAATACATGCCGCTTGGCCTGCTGATCGGCGTGATCATCCTGATGCAACTGTCGCTTGGCCTTGGCGCGTGGATACAGGCCGATGGCGCGATGGGCCTGCGCCAAGCGGTGACGCCGGATATGGCGCAGATGGAAAACACCCGCGCGCTTGGCCTGCTGATCTATGACAAATACCTGCTGCTGTTCCAGCTGTCCGGCCTGATCCTGCTGGTGGCGATGATCGGCGCCATCGTGCTGACCCTGCGCCACCGCAAAGACATCAAACGCCAGAACATCCTGCACCAGATGTGGCGCGACCCCGCGAAAGCGATGGAGCTGCGCGACGTGAAGCCGGGGCAGGGGTTGTGATGCGCGGAATTCTTACAGTGTTGATTGTTTTTTCTGCTCCCGCTTTTGCTTGCGAAGCAGTGATAAATAAAAACCCTTCCAACATTCGAATTACAGGAGAAGGCTGCGCCGCTGAAATTAGGTATGGCGAGACATCGGGAGCATTTGTTTCTGAAGTTAAGGACTTAGGAAACGGTTTTCTGGTCCAAGATCTCCTTGATGGTGATTACTGTAGCGGGGCTGAAACTGCTATCGTCATTCAAGACTGCAATTCCGGACGCGCGGCTATATTCGGGGGCCAAACGGATGTGTCCTTCGAGATAGATACTGACGACGCCGGAAATCAAGTTTTATCCCCTCAAACTCAACTCATGGAAAAGATAGAAGCGTCAGCGCTTGCAGAAATGCCAATGACGATTGAAGCTATTCTTGTGGACGCGAAGGCATCTAATGTCCCCTATTCCTTTGAAACTGCCACAAGCAGCACCATTGCAATGAATGGACGTAAGTTCCCACTTAGCTGTGGTTGCAAAACAGTCTACCCGGGGCTTTTACCTGCAGATGGGTAACCTATTGAATACGTTTGTTTTGGATTAAGGGCAAACGACGACAGAATGAAAATCGGGCCAAGACCCGGAGGGACGAAAATGGTTGGACTTGAACATTACCTGACGGTGGCGGCGGCGTTGTTCGTGATCGGGATTTTTGGCATCTTTCTGAACCGAAAGAACGTCATCGTCATCCTGATGTCGATTGAGCTTATGCTACTGGCCGTCAACATCAACCTCGTCGCTTTTTCCAGCTATCTGGGCGATCTGGTGGGCCAGGTGTTCACCATCTTTGTGCTGACCGTCGCCGCAGCGGAAGCCGCGATTGGCCTTGCCATCCTCGTGTCGTTCTTCCGCACGCGCGGAACGATTGATGTCGAAGATGTCAACGTGATGAAGGGCTAAATCATGGCAGTCTTTCGGGAGCAAACGACGCTGACTGGTATGAGAGTTATAAGCGATAAGAACGGGATGGTTGAAATGCGGTGTGTTCACTGCCAATGCCGCTATTTTGCGCCCAAAGGCTTTGAAGCCGAAATATATTGTATGGCACCCAGTTGCCTAGAAAAACGGCGGGCCGACTAATGGAAACCATTATCCTTTTTGCGCCCCTCGTCGGTGCTTTGATCTGCGGCTTCGGCTGGCGCTTTACCGGCGAATTCGCGGGGCAGGTGATCAGTACCGGCCTGTTGTTCCTTGCCGCCTTGCTGTCTTGGGTCGTGTTCCTGACCCATGATGGCGTGAATGAACACATCGTGCTGATGCGCTGGATCGAATCCGGCTCGCTGTCGACCGAATGGGGCATCCGGGTAGACCGCTTGACCGCCATCATGCTGGTCGTGGTCAATACCGTGTCGGCGCTCGTGCATCTTTATTCCTTCGGCTACATGGCGCATGATGAGAATTGGAAGCACGGCGAGCATTACAAGGCGCGGTTCTTTGCGTATCTGTCGTTCTTTACCTTCGCCATGCTGATGCTGGTCACGTCGGATAACCTTGTGCAGATGTTCTTTGGCTGGGAAGGTGTCGGTGTCGCCTCCTATCTGCTGATCGGTTTCTACTACAAAAAACCAACTGCCAATGCCGCCGCGATCAAGGCGTTCGTCGTCAACCGGATCGGCGATTTCGGCTTTGCCCTTGGCATTTTCGCGCTGTTCTTCCTGACGGATTCCATCCGCTTTGACGATGTCTTCGCCGCCGCCCCGGAACTCGCGAAAACTGAACTCAGCTTCCTTTGGGCCAACTGGAACGCCGCCAATTTGATCGGCGTGCTGCTGTTCATCGGGGCCATGGGCAAATCGGCGCAATTGTTTTTGCACACATGGTTGCCCGACGCGATGGAAGGTCCAACGCCCGTATCCGCCCTGATCCACGCAGCCACCATGGTAACTGCAGGCGTGTTCCTCGTCTGCCGCATGTCGCCGCTATTGGAATATGCGCCAGAGGCAAAGCAACTGATCGTCATCGTAGGTGCCTCGACCGCCTTTTTCGCCGCCACAGTTGGCCTTGTGCAGAACGACATCAAACGCGTCATCGCCTATTCGACCTGTAGCCAATTGGGGTACATGTTCGTGGCTGCGGGCTGTGGCGTCTATTCGGTGGCGATGTTCCATTTGTTCACGCATGCCTTCTTCAAGGCCATGCTGTTCCTTGGCGCGGGGTCGGTGATCACCGCGATGCACCACGAACAGGACATGCGCAATTACGGCGGCCTTCGCAAAAAGATCCCCTACACATTCGCCGCCATGCTGATCGGAACGCTGGCCATCACCGGGGTTGGCATTCCGCTTACGCATTACGGCTTTGCTGGTTTCCTGTCGAAGGACGCCGTGATCGAAAGCGCCTTTGTCGGTTCTCAATACGGTTTTATCCTGCTGGTTCTGGCGGCCTTCATGACCAGTTTCTATTCCTGGCGATTGATGTTCATGACCTTCTTTGGCAAACCGCGCGGCGATCATCACGCCTATGACCACGCCCATGAAAGCCCGAAAACCATGCTGATCCCGCTTGGGGTTTTGGCTTTGGGTGCCGTGTTTTCCGGGATGATCTGGTACAATTCCTTCTTTGGCGAAGAAGAAAAGTTGCGCAGCTGGTTCGGCATGGAAGCCGCCGCACATGGCGAGGCCGCTGGCGAACATGCCACTGTCGAGGGCGAAGCCGCCGCGATGGAAGACCATTCCACAACTGACGCCGCCCCTGCCGAAGACCACGCAGCCACGACTGAAGCCGGACCTGCCGAGGATCAGGCAGCTACCACTGACGTCGCAGCACCCGCGATGCCCGCCGTTATCGGTGCCGCCCCGAAAGGTGCCATTTTTATTGGCCCTGACAACAATGTCATCCACGAGGCACACGGCGTGCCGACATGGGTTAAACTGTCGCCCTTCATCGCGATGATCCTTGGCCTTGGCCTTGCAATTCAATTCTACATCCTGCGGCCCGACCTTCCCGGCAAACTGGCGGCGCAACAACGCCCGCTTTATCTGTTCTTCCTGAACAAATGGTACTTTGACGAAATCTACGATTTCCTCTTCGTCCGCCCCGCCAAGTGGTTGGGTGCATTCCTGTGGAAGCGCGGAGATGGCAATGTGATTGACGGCACCCTGAACGGCGTGGCGATGGGCGTGATCCCGATGCTGACGCGTTTGGCTGGCCGCGCGCAGTCTGGCTATATCTTTACTTATGCCTTCGCGATGGTTCTTGGGATCGGCGCGCTGATCACCTGGATGACCTTTGGGGGGGCAAACTGATGAACGATAACCTGCTCTCGATCATCACCTTCATCCCGGCCGTGGCGGCGATCATCCTTGCGCTGTTCCTGCGCGGTGAAGATGCTGCCGCCAACCGCAATGCCAAATGGCTGGCGCTGCTGGCCACATCGGCCACCTTCCTTGTGTCGCTGTTCGTTCTGGTCGGCTTTGATCCCGCCAACACTGGCTTTCAATTCGTCGAGGAACGCCCATGGATTTTGGGGCTGCAATACAAGATGGGTGTCGATGGCATATCGGTGCTGTTCGTCATGCTGACGACATTCCTAATGCCGATCACCATCGCGTCCTGCTGGGGGGTGGAGTCCCGCGTCAAGGAATACATGATCGCGTTTCTGATGCTGGAAACCCTGATGCTGGGCGTGTTCTGCGCGCTGGATCTGGTGCTGTTCTATCTGTTCTTTGAGGCAGGCCTGATCCCGATGTTCCTGATCATCGGCATCTGGGGCGGCAAAGAACGCATCTATGCCGCGTTCAAGTTCTTCCTTTATACCTTCCTCGGGTCGGTGCTGATGCTGGTGGCGATGATCGCGATGTATTACGACGCGGGCACCACCGATATCGTCAAACTGTTGACGCATGACTTTGCGTCGGAAACCATGTCTGTCGCGGGCTTCCAGATTGTTGGCGGCTTGCAGACCCTGCTATTCCTCGCGTTCTTCGCTAGCTTTGCCGTGAAAATGCCGATGTGGCCGGTGCATACATGGCTGCCAGATGCGCATGTGCAGGCCCCGACGGCGGGATCTGTGGTGCTTGCCGCGATCTTGCTGAAAATGGGCGGCTACGGGTTCTTGCGGTTTTCGCTACCGATGTTCCCGGTAGGGTCTGACCTGCTGTCGCCGCTGGTGCTGTGGATGTCGGCCATTGCCATCGTCTATACATCGCTGGTGGCCCTTGCCCAGCAAGACATGAAAAAGCTGATCGCCTATTCATCCGTCGCTCATATGGGTTACGTCACGATGGGCATTTTCGCGGCCAACCAACAAGGTGTCGACGGCGCGATTTTCCAGATGATCAGCCACGGCTTCATTTCTGGCGCGTTGTTTTTGTGTGTCGGCGTGATCTATGACCGCATGCACACCCGCGATATTGATGCTTACGGCGGCTTGGTCAACCGGATGCCCGCCTATGCGCTGGTGTTCATGTTCTTCACCATGGCGAACGTGGGCCTGCCCGGCACCTCTGGTTTTGTCGGGGAATTCCTGACATTGATGGGCATCTTTCAGGTCAACACTTGGGTTGCCGCCGTCGCCACATCCGGCGTGATCCTGTCGGCGGCCTATGCGCTGTGGCTCTACCGCCGCGTGGTGTTTGGCGACCTGATCAAGGGCGCGCTGAAATCCATCACCGATATGACCACGCGCGAGCGTGCAATCTTTGCGCCGTTGATCGCGATGACGCTGATCTTGGGCATTTATCCCAGTTTGGTGACAGACATCATCGGTCCGTCGGTTGGCGCGCTGGTCACAGATTACCATGCTGCAATCCCCGAGGTTGGGGCCGCAGAACTGGCGATGGAATAGGAACGCGACCATGATTCAATCAGATTTCTCCGTGGTCCTGCCAGAGATAGTGCTGTCCGGCTTTGCGATGGCCGCCCTTTTGTTCGCCGTCTACACCGGCAAAGACAAGACCGCGCCGATGCTGGTTTGGGTCACTGCCGCCCTGTTCGTGGCATTGGCCGCGTTCATCGGCTTTGGCGCAGACGCCACGAACATCGCCTTTGGCGGCATGTTCATCGACGACGGCTTTGCTCGCTTTGCCAAGGTGACGATCCTGCTGTCCGCCGCCGCTATTCTGGTGATCAGCCAAGATTACATGCAACGGCGTGACCTGCTGCGCTTTGAATACCCGATCCTGATCGCCCTGTCGGTTGTCGGCATGATGGTGATGGTGTCGGCGGGGGACCTCATGACGCTGTACATGGGGTTGGAATTGCAATCGCTGGCGCTTTACGTCATCGCCTCTTTCCGCCGCGACAGCCCCAAATCAACCGAGGCGGGTTTGAAATATTTTGTCCTCGGCGCGCTGTCATCGGGCCTGCTGCTTTACGGTGCATCGCTGACCTACGGCTTTGCCGGAACCACTTTGTTCAGCGGCATCCAGTCCACGCTGGGCGAGGGCGAAGTGCCAATTGGCCTGCTGTTCGGGCTTGTGTTCATGATTGCGGGCCTTGCCTTCAAAGTCTCTGCCGCGCCCTTCCATATGTGGACGCCCGATGTTTACGAAGGCTCACCCACGCCTGTCACCGCGTTCTTTGCAACCGCCCCAAAAGTCGCCGCGATGGTGCTACTTGCGCGATTGGTACAGGACGGGTTTGGCACCATTCCCGGCGATTGGGGGCAGGTCTTGGCTGCTTTGGCGGTGGCCTCGATGTTTCTTGGCGCAATTGCCGCCATCGGGCAGCGCGATATCAAGCGCCTGATGGCCTATTCATCCATTGCACATATGGGATTTGCGCTGGTGGGTTTGGCGGCGGGCACGGCAGGCGGCGTGAAAGCGATGCTGATCTACATGGCGATTTACGTCACCATGAACATCGGCACTTTTGCCTTCATCCTGTCGATGGAAAAAGACGGGCGGCCCATTACCACGATTGATAGTCTGAATATGTATTCACGCCGCGATCCGTTAAAGGCGCTTGCGATGCTCGTCTTGCTGTTCAGCTTGGCT
>JANOFE010000189.1:0-6621 GCA_031413495.1 Pseudorhodobacter sp.
ACCCAGACACGGCACCTCGGGCGCTATGTGATCCGGGTACAGGTCGGGCAATTTGATTGCACGGCGGACGATGTGGCAATGATATCAACCTTCGTCGCGGAACTGGCAGCGGAATAAATAGGGCGAAAATGAGCTGTAGAAAAGGGGCGGCTCGGGGGGGAGCCGCCCCTTTGAGGCTTCATTCCATCTGATTGAGGGTGGGGAAATCAGAAGGTAAACGAAACCTTTGCCTTGATGGTATCGACATCAAGATCGACGCCTGACCCATCAAAATCATCAAACTTGTGCATCAGATATTCACCACCGACGGTGAACCGATCACTGACGGCATAATCCAGTCCGACACCCGCGAAGGTACCATTGTCAGACAGTTCCGTTGTGCCAACGGTGGCGTCTGCATAGGCGGCACCTGCGGTTGCGTAAAGCAGTGTGCGGCCAAGGTCGATGCCGCCCATCAGTTTGATGCGGGCGACGTTATCAAGTGTTCCGGCACCTGCACCGAGTTCGATATCCGAGACATCATAATCAAGCTCTGCGCCGGCGACAAATTTGCCAAAGTCAGCGCGGTAACCGGCGTGAACACCGCCTATTGCGCCGTTGCCATCAAGACCGGCGCCGTTGCTGTCAATATCGCCGTAGCCAAGTTGGGCACCGACATAGGCACCAGACCAATCGCCATCAATGCTGGTTTGCATCGGGGCCTCGACCGGTGTGATGGTTGGTTCAGCCACGGCTTCGTTCAGGCCACCGGCAAATGCAGGTGCGCCAATCAGTGTGACTACGGTAAGTATTGCGTATTTTTTCATGCTCTCACTCTCCCATTGATACTGGCCGAAACAGGCCTTGCGACATTGGCCGTGGGATACGGTCATGTCGGAGTAACGTGGAGGTGGGGGAAAAGTTCCAACAGCACAACCACGCCTCACGCGGTGGTGAAAGGTCGTGAAGGGTGGGGGCGAAAAGCCGCGCGGCAAAGGGGTTTCCGTCGGCGGGACTTCGCGCGCCGTTGAAATATTTCATCTATGTGGCAAAGACTTGCCTATCTGGGACCGCTAAATTACGCCCGGTCTTCCAGTGACATCCATTCTGCTTCGGCGGCGTCAAGCTGGGCTTGGCGATCTGCCAGGATTTCAGACGCCTTGCGAAATTTTACGGGTTCCTTGGTGAACAGTTCCTCTGCCTCCAGAAGGACGGACACTTTGGCAATTTCGGCTTCCAGACGTTCGATGAGGCCCGGCAGATCGTTTAGGCGCTTGCGTTCGGTGAAGGTCAGCGCTTCGGTGCGCTTTTGGCCTGATCTGCCATCGGGGCGGGCATTTCCGGCTTTGGCGGCGGCTTCTTCGGCAGCGGTTGGGCGCTGGCGCACGTAATCAGACCAGCCGCCGGGATAGGCCTGCGCACCGCCGTGGCCGTCAAGGGCGACTGTGGTGGTGGCGACGCGGTCGATGAAATCGCGGTCGTGGCTGACCAGCAGCACGGTGCCATCGTAATCGCCAAGAATGTCTTGCAGCAGATCAAGCGTTTCGACGTCCAGATCGTTGGTCGGCTCATCCATGATCATCAGGTTCGAGGGCTTCGCCATCAATTTGGCCAACAGCAGCCGCGCCTTTTCACCGCCCGACAGCGACGACACTTTGGCGCGCATCTGGCGTTCATCAAACAGGAAATCCTTAAGGTAGCCGACAACGTGGCGCGGGGTGCCGCGCACCATGACCTGATCGGAGGAGCCGGAGACCTGCATCAGCGGATCATTGGTCAGGTTGTCCCAAAGCGAGGCGTTCAGATCGAGTGCAGAGCGGGTTTGATCGAACACGGCGACATCAAGGTTGGTGCCGAGCGTGACGGTGCCCGCATCGGGGGCGAGATCACCAATCAGCATCTTGAGCAGCGTGGTTTTGCCAACGCCGTTGGGGCCGACGAAAGCCACACGGTCACCGCGCAGCACGCGCAGATCAAAGCCGGTGACGATTTTCTGATCGCCAAAGGATTTGAACAGGCCTTTCGCGTCAATCACGCGCTTGCCGCTGGTGGGGCCTGCCTCAATCTCCATCGCGGCGGTGCCTTGGCGGCGGATTTGGCTGCCGCGTTCGGCGCGCAGTTCGGCGAGCGCGCGCACACGGCCCTGATTGCGTTTGCGGCGGGCAGAGATGCCTTCGACCGCCCATTTGCCCTCGGCCTTGATCTTGCGGTCCAGTTTGTGGCGGGCGTCATCCTCTTCGGCCCAGACGGTATCGCGCCAATCCTCGAATCCGGTAAAGCCAGTTTCGCGGCGGCGTACCTGGCCGCGATCAATCCATAGGGTCGCTTTGGTCAATGCGCGCAGGAAGGTGCGATCGTGGCTGATCAGGACGAAGGCGGTGCGGGTGGAGGACAATTCGGCTTCCAGCCATTCGATGGCTTGGATATCAAGGTGGTTGGTAGGTTCGTCCAGCAGCATCAGGTCGGGCGCTTCGGCCATCAGTTTGGCAAGCGCTGCACGGCGGCGTTCACCGCCAGAGGCAGTAGCAACCGGCATGTCGGGTTGGAACTTCAGGCCTTCGGCGACCATGGCGACCTTGTAGGATTCGGACGGGTCAAGTTGGCTTGCGGCGTAATCACCCAGCGTTTCCCACAGCGACAGATCAGGGTCTTGTTCCATGTAGCCCACGGAAATGCCGGGGGGCACCACAAAATCGCCGTGGTCCGCCTCGGTCAACCCGGCCATCACCTTCATCAGGGTGGATTTGCCGGATCCGTTGCGGCCGACAAGGGCCACCCGGTCGCCGGGTTGAACCACAAGGTCGAGATCATCGAATATAGGATTTCCACCAAAGGTCAGGGAAATCGAGGACATCTGTAAAAGGGGTGCGCGTGCCATGATGGGGGCCAAGTATCTGCCCCGTGGCGCGAGGTCAACGCGGCAAATCGGGCGCGGGGCTGGATAATTCGCCTAGGTGGCGAGGCTGCGCAAAAGGCGGGCACGCGCGGGTGGGATGGCACGGATTTCAAGGCCGGTGAAAACATGCAGGGTGTTCAGATCAGCATCCAGCACTGCGTGATCTGACACCCAGCCGCCCATCGCAAGGTAGCTGCGCAGCAATGGCGGCATGCCGATTTGGGCGCGTTTGGTATCGGGGCGGAACTGCGCCAAGCGACGGGCAAAGCGGAACACAGACGGCGCTTTGACGCGGGGCAGCCAGCGTTTTGGGGCAAGATGCGCGTCTTTTAACAGGGCCAGCGCATCGTGGTGTTGGGCGGCATCAGCGCCGTCAAACGACGAGCAGCCAAACAGCATCTCGGCCCCGGCATCATCAACAAAGCGGGTCATAGCCCCCCAGGCGACGCGCAAAATATCCGGGTCAGGCCAAGCCGGATGCAGACAAAAGCGACCCATTTCCACCATCGGGCCGTCAAAGGCCGAAAGTTTGGCGAGGTTATAATATTGCGCAGAATAACTGGTGGCGATGGCTGCGCCGTCTTTGAAGGGGAGCAAACGAAAGCAGCAGACGAGTGTGCCGGATTTGATATCTTCGATCAGAACATGACGGCAGCGGTCATCAAAGGCGTCGGTATCACGGGCGGGACTTGACGGGGCGGGCCATGAAAGATCGGGCTTTGAAGGGGTGGCGAGGCCCCGGTTTGAGACGAAACACAAATGTCGCAAAGTTTGCGCGCGCATCACATCTTGCGACGTTTCGGCAAAGCGTGCGGCATAGCGACCTTTGCGAAGTGTCAGCATAGTGACCTCTGATGACTTGGCGAACGCGGTCCGCCATCCTAAATAGGCTTGGAGATAAGGTATCCACAAGTCGTAACGACCCTACGACGCCCCGGTGCAGGAGAGCAAAATGGACAAAATCGTAAAATCAGATGCAGAATGGCGCGCGCAGCTGTCGGATCTGGCCTATAAGGTGACCCGCAAACATGGCACGGAGCGCGCAGGCAGCAATGAGGATTTCCCGAAAGGTCCGGGCACGTACCGCTGTGTCTGTTGCGACGCACCTTTGTTTGATCAGGCCACAAAGTTCGACAGTGGCACCGGTTGGCCCAGCTTTTATGCGCCACTGTCAGCCGAACAGGTGGGCGAACAGGTGGACCGCAGCTTTTTCTCGACACGCACAGAAGTGCATTGCAACAGGTGCGAGGCGCATTTAGGCCATGTATTCCCCGACGGCCCTGCCCCAACGGGACTGCGCTATTGCATGAACGGCGTCGCGATGACGTTTGAAGCAGCGGAGTAAAAAATAGCTGCATCGTAGGGTGTGCATTCATTGCGGACCGCCCGTTTTTGAAGGTGCGCAATAAATGCGCACCCTACAAGGCTTTCGCAATCTACGTCAGAGCAAGTCACTGGCATTAAGTTTGCCAAGGCTGCCCAAAAGCTGACGGATGAAGCCGATGCCTTTGATGTTGCTTTCCGTCACGCGGCGCGACAGGGCGACGACTTTGCCATTTTCCGAGCCAAAGCGCTCGACGTTTTCGACAACGCCCTCTTGGGTAAACGTGATGGCTACGACCTGACGGTCAATCTCTTGGGGTTGGCGCGCGCCAGAATGTTTCCAGCGACTTTGCACGTAATACCAGCCCTCATCGTTCAGCAGGGCTGCGGCAGACGGCCGGCCGATCAGGGGTGCCAGAGTTTCACGGGTGTCTTCCCCGACCTTGATTTCGGCCAGTTCATCTTCGTTTGGCACATAGCCATGATTGCGGTAAACAGGGGAGCAGGCGGCAATCACAACCATCATCAGGCCGATCACAGCGACACGAACGCCACGGACAGCCATTTCGCCCAGACCCGACCTACGACTATACGCCATGCAAACCCTCTTGCCCAAACCGTCTTGGCCGCTTGGCTAAACCTCATTCTCTTGCCTTGGTCGGCGAAGCGACGTATCGCCAAGGCACAGAACGGGGTCAGCCTGACCCTGACACCCCGCTTACAGAAGGACAGGCCACGTTTCAAGAAAGGAACGCGGCATCATCGGTCAAGGGCACAGCTTTTGCGCCCGCAGTCCGGGCCTTTTGACCGATTTTGCAGTGAGGACACCGAACATGGCCGAGCAATCGCCCCCAAACCAAGACGGCGCCCTAAGCCTGCCATTTCGCGTGGCAGCGCTGTCACCGCGCAAACCAACGCGGTTTGAACTTGTGGCAAGCCCGGCACAGCGGGCTGCACTGGCGCAGGAATTGGGGCTGAGCCGCGTGGAAAGCCTGACATTCAAGGGCGAGATACGCCCCTTAGGCAAGCATGACTATGCAGTTGTCGCGGATCTGGTGGCCCGCGTCGTGCAGCCCTGTTCGATTTCTTTGCAGCCCGTCAAAACCGATATTTCAGAGGCGGTTCGCCGCACTTTTCTGGCCGACTTTGTGGTACCAGACGGCGACGAGTTGGAAATGACCGGGGATGAGACGATTGACCCATTGGCCGAGATCATTGATGCAGGGCTTGTGGCAACCGAGGCGTTGGTGCTGGCAATACCGCTTTACCCGCGTGCGCCGGGTGCCGAATTGACCGCAGCAACCTATGCCGAGCCGGGGGTGAAGCCGTTGGACGATGCCGATCTGAAGCCCTTTGCCGGGCTGGCCGGACTAAAGGCACGGCTTGAAGGAGAGGCTTAAGGGCGCGGTTCCATTGGTATAAAAGGGCTTGCGCCGCCTGAGAATACAAGTATGTTCCGCGCCTCATTAAAGCGTGGGAATACGCTGTGATCCGACCGGGACCATGGCGAAATCTGCGAACAAAATCAGGGGCATGTCCCCGCTACCCGAGGTTGAGACATGGCTGTTCCACAGAACCGAGTCACCAAATCCAAGCGCAACATGCGCCGCGCGCATGACGCATTGGTTGCCGGTAACCCCACCGATTGCCCAAATTGCGGCGAGCTGAAGCGCCCGCACCATGTGTGTGGTGCTTGCGGACATTATGATGCGCGCGAAGTTGTTGCCGTGTCGAAAGAGGTCGATCTGGACGAGGACGCGGCGTAAGCCGCCCCTTATCCCGCGCGCACCGCGATGCCACAAGCACCTGATACGCTGGCGTCCGCGGGAAACTCTCGCATTGTTATTTCTATTGACGCCATGGGTGGCGACAAAGGGCCGGCAGCCGTGGTTGCCGGTCTTGTCTCATCTGCGACCAAGAACCCCGATGTGGCTTTTGTGGTGCATGGTGATGAAGCCGAACTGACCCGGCTGACCCAGAAGCACCCGATTTTGCAAGGGCGCTGCGCCATACGTCATGCGCCGCGCGTGGTGACGATGGACGACAAACCCAGTCAGGTCATGCGGCACGGCGAAGGCACGTCGATGTGGTCTTGCGTGGAAAGCGTCAAGCAAGGCGAGGCGACTGTTGCAGTGTCTTGCGGCAATACGGGCGCGTTGATGGCGCTTTCAATGATCAAGCTGCGCAAATTGCCGGGTGTGAACCGGCCTGCGATTGCCTGTCTTTGGCCATCGCGCAACCCCGGCGGATTTAACGTGATGCTGGATGTCGGCGCAGATATAAAGGCGGATGCCGAGGATTTGCTGCAATACGCGATCATGGGGGCGGCCTATGCCCGCAATGGTTTGGCGCTGTCCCGACCGCGGGTTGGATTGCTGAATGTGGGCACCGAAGACCACAAGGGCCGCGCCGAGCTAAAGCTG
>JANOFE010000190.1:0-1086 GCA_031413495.1 Pseudorhodobacter sp.
GAAACTGAAACCCGACGCCAAAATCAAACGCGTCGTCATCTGTTCCGGCAAGGTCTACTACGACCTTCTCGCAGAACGCGATGCGCGCGGGGCTGACGATATCTACCTTCTGCGGGTCGAACAATTCCACCCGTTTCCGGCCCTGTCGCTGATCAAGGAACTGGAACGCTTCAAGCAGGCTGAAATCGTCTGGTGTCAGGAAGAACCCAAAAACCAAGGCGCGTTCAGCTATATTGAGCCGAACCTAGAATGGGTTCTGACCCGCATCGGCGCCAAGCACAAACGCGCGGCTTTTGTCGGGCGTGATGCCTCCGCCTCCCCCGCCACCGGCCTTGCCAGCAAACACAAAGCCCAACAAGAAGCGCTGGTCAATGACGCGCTGACCTTCAAAGGAAACTGATCATGACCACCGAAGTCCGCGTCCCCGCCCTTGGCGAAAGCGTTACCGAAGCCACCGTCGCCACCTGGTTCAAAAAGGTGGGCGACGCCGTGGCCGTTGACGAGATTCTGTGCGAACTGGAAACCGACAAGGTTTCCCTCGACGTGCCCTCCCCAGTCGCAGGCGTGCTGGCCGAGATTGTCGCAGCCGAAGGCACAACCGTCGCCGCATCGGCCCTGCTCGCGCAAATCACCGAAGGTGCCGCCGCCGCCGCCGCCAAAGCCGCCCCGGCACCTGTAGCCGCCGCAGCCCCTGCCCCCGCCGCGAAAGACATCGAAGACGCCCCTTCCGCCAAAAAAGCCATGGCCGAAGCTGGCATTTCCCGCGATGCCGTCACCGGCACCGGCAAAGATGGCCGCGTGATGAAAGAAGACGTCGCAAAGGCCGTGGCCAGCCCGGCCCCCGCCCCCATCGCCCCCGCAATCACCATCCCACGCGCCCCAATCCCCGCAGACGATGCCGCCCGCGAAGAACGCGTCAAGATGACCCGTCTGCGCCAAACCATCGCCCGCCGCCTGAAAGACGCGCAAAACACTGCCGCCATGCTGACCACCTATAACGAGGTCGACATGTCCGCCATCATGGCCCTGCGGAATGAATATAAGGATGTGTTCGAGAAAAAACACGGCGTCAAACTCGGCTTCATG
>JANOFE010000191.1:0-5535 GCA_031413495.1 Pseudorhodobacter sp.
ATCACCTCGTCGGATAAGGCGTCTTTACTGGACGTTCATATCAAGCCGGGCACTCATCTGGCCTGCATGGGAACGGATACGGTTGGCAAGCAGGAAGTAGAGCCGTCGCTGCTTGCGCGTGGAACCGTGTTTACCGATGAGATTGCGCAATCCATCAGCATCGGCGAAGCGCAGCACGCGGTTTCGGCGGGGCTGATCAAGGCAGCTGACATCACCGCGCTTGGGGATGTGCTGATCGGTACGCATCCGGGGCGGACAAGTGACGCAGAGATCACGCTGTTTGATGGCACGGGCGTTGGGCTGCAGGATTTGGCGGTGGCCGGGGTTGCCGTGCTGCGCGCCAAGGAACGGGGTTTGGGTATCACCGTCGACATCTGATCGCGCCGCACCACGCATTTGTGTCGGGTACAAGTTTTGATCAAATGATGATGCAAAGGCGATTGATCCTGCGCGCGGGCCGTGGTCTGACTTTTATCATGGGTCGCGCGGGGAGGCTTTCATGCGGGTGTTTATCAACGGCTTTGGGCGTATCGGGCGGTCTGTTTTGCGAGCGTATATGGCCGCGCCGGACACGTGGCCGGGCATGCAGATTGCCGGGATCAATGATATCGCGCAGGCCGATATGTGCGCCTATTTGTTTGAGTATGATTCAGTTTTCGGGCCTTGGAAGGGGTCGGTTGCGCTGCGTGATGGGGCGTTGCTGGTGAACGGCCATGCCCTTCCGCTGCACCGGACGGCGGATATATCCTCGCTCGATCTAAGCGGCATTGACGTGGTGCTGGAATGCACTGGGCGGGCGGAGGGGCGCGGGTTGCAGGCGGGGGCCAAGCGCGTGCTGATTTCCGGGCCATCATCGGCGGCGGATTTTACGGTTGTTCTGGGGGCCAATGACGAGGGGCTGGCGGATCAGCGGATAGTTTCCAACGCGTCTTGCACGACGAACGCGCTGGCCCCTTTGGTGCGTCTGCTGGACCGGGAATTTGGGGTTATCACCGGGTCGATGACCACGATCCATTGCTATACGGGGTCGCAGCCTACGGTTGATGCGCCCGCTGCGGATTTTTCGCGTTCGCGTGCGGCGGCGCTTTCGATGGTGCCGACAACGACGTCGGCGCAACGGCTGCTGGATACCGTGCTGCCGGGGCTGGCCGGGCGGATTGAGGGATCAGCGGTGCGGGTGCCTGTGGCGAGTGTGTCCGCCGTGGATTTGTGCGTGATGACGGCGCGGGTGGCGAGCGTGGAGGCGGTGAATGCGGTGTTTAGGGGGGCGGGAGGGGTTATCGGGGCGACTGACCGGGCGCTGGTATCGACTGACCTGCGGGCGCGGGCGGAGAGTATTGTGATGGCCTGCCCGGAAACGCGGGTGACGGCGGGCGGGATGTGCCGCGTGTTTGGGTGGTATGATAATGAATGGGGGTTTTCGAACAGGATGCTGGATGTGGCGGTTAGGATGTGAGGGGGGCCGAGGCCTTTAATGGTTAACCCTGACTGCATTCTGCAGAAATTCTAGCCTGCTACGAATACTTGGGTTGGGATCGTCTGTGAGCATTGAGACTGTTTCTGACATCAAAACTTGAAACGAAACATTCGAACGGTGCTTTGCAATAGCGTCAAGTGCTTCTCGCCTGACGATAGTTGAGCGGTCCCGCACCGATCTCGCGATTATCTCAACAAGATCAACCTCTACTGAAATTGGCCGACTTCCGAAATCTGGAACAACTCTGAAATCCCCCATGCTCTTGTCTATCCAAACCTTTTTCAAAGTACCCAGTGGCCACCAGACCCGCCTTGCGCTCAAGTAACTCAATGCGAGGGCTCGGATATGGGGCTGCGCAGCGTTGGCCGCCAACGGTTCAAGAAATACGTCGATATGCTGGCTCTGGCTTATTGTGCGTAGAACCATTCCTGTTCCACCAGTCCGATCACTGGCGACACGTTCAGCGAGGGCTTCTATAAGGTCTTGGCGCTCTGCGACCGACCGCAACAACTTTGAATAGCCGTCGGACCATCGCCGCCACCTTCCCGCATTTAGGATCAACTGCCAGACAGCAGGTGTCAGCTTATCTGCTGAAGTAACCGGCAAGCATCTATCAAATGCTAGTTTTGCGGCAAGACGAACGGATGGCACCCAATCATTCAATCGCGCAACGAGGCCATACATTACAACCGGAATCTCGATAGGCCCTTTCATAAGTCCCAGAGCGGCTTCACGAACCCTACCGTCACCGTGGAACAGGAAGACAGAAGACAAGTCGCTGTTCGTGGCAAGAAACTGAAGGTCTTCGGCAAGCTTGGCGCTCGATGACGTGTTATCATATCGCCTCTGATAGAGCCTAAATTCGGTTCGTATTTCGTTCTCGGTCGTTGAAAAATCCGCCGGGTCAATTCGTGTTCGAAGAAATGCCAGCATTCGCAGTTCGATGCTTTCGTCATCGGAAAGCGGTATTTCTTTGTGCTCGCTATTCGTATGGGTTTTAGGGGCAAATAGTTGCCCAAGCTTCATTGAAAATATCTTCCTGAGCATGCTTTTGTCCTCCAATCGTCACAGACGATATGGACACAAAAAGCTTCCTTTTGCCTAGGGATTAAAGCGAGCTGTAGGATGGGTGAAACCCACGACTGCAACGGGCTTTTTTGTTGTTAGCATTTGCTGTCAGCGTGGGTTGCACCCACCCTATATTTCTAAGCAGGGCCAGGAGGGCACCTGACAAATGAGGAAATGGCGGGGTGAACCCCGCCCTAGGGGCTTTCGAGTTTGCAACGACATCACCAGCGCAATGAATGCGCACCGTTGACGGAGAGGTGTATAGGGTGCGTGAAATCACGCACCCTACGGGATGGACGGGTTAGCGGGTTTCATCCTTGTCCGGCACCAGCCCATACCGCTCCACCAACCGCCACACATGCTTTGGCACCATGTTTTTCAGCCTTGCGGGGTGGGTGCGGCGGAGGTGGAGGATGGTCTCCACGGCTTTCATCTCCACCCGCGCGCGGGCGAATTCCAGGCCTCGCGGGCCGATGCGAGGTTGCAGGAAGCTGACCACGGGGCGCAGCCAGTTGGGCATGCGGCGCAGGGGCATGCCGCCTGCGGCGCGGGCGGTGTTTTCCATAAAGCCTTTGACGGCTGAGGTGCGGTTGCCTTTGTCGGTGAGGGGTTTTGTGGTGAGGTGGGGTTCAATGAGGGACAGCAGTTCTGCGCCGCGATCATTGCGCACGATCAGCCACTGGTCGCCGTCGCCGCCCATGTAGCCGACGGTAATGTCGGCCAGGCGGTTGGTGTAATCGACGCAGGTTTTGCAGGTGAGGGGGAAGAAATCATCGGGCAGTTGGCTGATGGGGAGTTGCAGGAAGGGGATGAGTTTGGTGGGGCGGCCATCGTCGAAGCGAAGCTCAACTTTGAAATCGGCGCGGAATTCGAGGTAGCTGACTGTGTCGGGTTTGGGGTCTAGGAGGTTGAGGAAAGTGTGGAAATTTTCGGTGGTCGTGTTGTCAGAACACGGGGTGCCGATGACGTAGATACGGTCAAACCCCAGTTGGGATTCGAGCGACCGGAGCGCGTAGACCTGGCAGGGGATGCCGATGAAGGCGATGCGTTTGTGGCCTGCGGCAGCTGCGGGTTCCAGCAGGGCGAGGGTGGGGGCGTAGCCCATGCGCATGCCGCGGACTTGGGCCATTGACGCGGGGTCGGTGACGATGACGGGGAGGGGTTTCCATTTGTCGGTCGGGTCTGGCGCGACGGTTAGGACGGCGTCGACGGCACCTGTGGCGAGGAGTTGGGCGGCGATGGTGGTGGTGATGCCGGACCACTGTGCGCCTTTGGCGGGCGGGGTCAGGCGGGCGCGCAGCATGGATTGGGTGACGCCGAAGAAGTGTTCCTCACCCTGAGTGGGGATGGTTTGGCGGCCGTGGGTTTGGGATTCGAGCGTGTCGTAATCAGGCTGGATGAACTGGCAGGCTTTGCCGCAATCTTTGCCGTCGCCGATGCGCGAGACGCCGCAATCTGTGCAAAGGCCGGGGCGGGGCGCGCCGGTTATCGTGGGGGCGGTGAGCATCGGGGGGCTTTCGCTGTTTGGCGGCAGGTTCCCAGATTGGGGCGCGGGATTCCAGCGGTTTATGCGGTGACGATCCAGGGGGTAGGGTAATGGTGTTCTTCGAGGTTCGTGTCATCGGCGATGCGGTCGATGACGGCGAAAAGGCCGGGGGCGGTGAGCGGGGTGAGGACGCCGTGCCAGGTGCCCCGGTGCAGGTTGATGCCCTGCGCGCCGTTGGTCAGGAAGGCGCGGGGTTTTGTTTGTGGGTCGGTGGCGACGATCACGAGGAAGGGGTGCTCGGTCATCGGGATAAAGGCCTGAGAACCTTCGGGGTGACGTTCGATTATATCGAAAGTGTAGGGCAGCCTGCGGGGGTCTGCCTGAAAGATGGAAATGCCGGGGCGGGCATCTGCGAAATCAAGGCTGGCGCGGTCGTGGTGGCGTTTGCAGAGGCCTGCGTTGATCAGGCGAAAATCGCCTGATGCCTCCAGCACATCGCCGAAGGGGGCGAAGGCGGCTTCGGTGAGGGGTTCAGTTTTTAGGGTGCGTGTCATGGGATGTGTTCCGCGCTTGGTGGGCACCCGGGGGCTGTCTGCCCCCGGACCCCCGAGGATACTTTTGAACAGATGAAATCAGGCAGGGGGGCCGAAGGCGCCGGGACCGCGGAGGCGTGCGTGGCGGTTGACGTCTTTGTAGAGGAGGTAGCGGAAAGGCTCGGTGCCAGCGGCGTAGCAGGCTTGTGGGCAGTAGGCGCGTAGCCACATGTAATCGCCGGCTTCAACCTCGACCCAGTCTTGGTTGAGTTTGTAGACGGCGCGGCCTTGCAGCACGTAAAGGCCGTGTTCCATGACGTGGGTTTCTTCAAACGGGATCAGGCCGCCGGGTTGGAAGGTGACGATGTTGACGTGGCAATCATGGGCCAGATCGGCGGGGTCGGCAAAGCGGGTGGTGGCCCATGCGCCGTCGGTGTCGGGCATCGGGGTTGGGGTCATGTCCTGGTCGCGGGTGACGAAAGCTTTGGGGGCGGGGATGCCGGGGGTGGGTTCGTAAAGTTTGCGGATCCAGTGGAAGCGGGCGGGGGTGGTGCCTTCGGCGAGCAGGGTCCATTTTGCGTCTGCGGGGATGTAGGCGTAGGAGCCTGGGCCGAGATCGAAGCCTTCGCCGTTGATGGTTAGCGTGGCCTCGCCGTGGGTGAAAAAGAGGATGCTTTGTGCGCCGGATTCCGGGTCTGGCGCGTCTGATCCGCCGCCGGGTTCGACCTGCATCACATAGTGGCTGAAGGTCTCGGAAAAGCCGGAGAGGGGGCGGGCGAGCAGCCAGAGTTTGGTTTGTTCCCAGCCGGGGATGAGGCTGGTGACGATATCGGAAAAGCAGCCCTTGGGGATGACGGCGTAGGAATTGGTGAAGACGGCGCGGCCGGTGTGGAGGGTGGTTTGCGGGGGGAGGCCGCCTTGGGGGGCGTGGTATTGGGTCATTGGGGGCGGTGTCCTTTGGGGGGGGTGGG
>JANOFE010000192.1:0-6493 GCA_031413495.1 Pseudorhodobacter sp.
GGCACGGGTGCCCAGTGGGTGCGCGATGTGCTGGCCAGCCACGGCCTGCCCGGTGCAGATAAGATTTTGCTTTTGGCGCAACCGCGCGTCATGGGGCATGTGTTCAATCCGGTCAGTTTCTGGCTGTGCCATGATGCGAAGCAGAATTTGCGTGTGGTGATTGCCGAGGTGTCAAATACCTTTGGCGACCGGCATTCCTATCTGTGCCACCGCGCCGATCATGCGCCAATCACCCGCGAAGATACGCTGACGGCTGTGAAAATCTTCCATGTCTCGCCGTTTCAACCGGTGGAAGGTGGCTATAAATTCCGCTTTGACATTGGCCCTGATAAAATCGGCATCTGGATTGATTATTCCACCGGCGACGGCGGGCTGTATGCCACGCTGACGGGGCCGCGCAGCCCGCTGACCAACCGCGCCATTGTGATGGCCTGTCTGCGCCGCCCGTTCGGGTCGCGCCGGGTTTTGGCGTTGATCCATTGGCAGGCGATCAAACTGGCGATCAAAGGCGCACAGTTTCGCAGACGGCCAGAGCCGCCCGTGGATGACATCACCTGATGGCCGCCATCAGCCCTTCGGTTGCGCACAGCGGCCTTTGGCAGTGGGCGGTGTTTGGCGGCATGCTAAGTGCCGCAGGACTGCCGATTTATCTGCATGCGCCAAAGTTCTATGTCGATCAATACGGTGTCAGCCTTGCCACGCTGGGGGCTGTGCTGGCGGCACTGCGGCTGATTGACGTGGTGCAAGATCCGGCTTTGGGTTGGTTGGCAGGGGTGACGCGGCGCTACACCGACGGCATGGTGGCAGGGGCGGCGGCGCTGATGGCGCTGTCGATGTTGGGGCTGTTTGCCGTCGTGCCACCGATTGCGCCAATCCTATGGTTCGCGCTGACGCTTACTTTGCTGTTCACCGCTTTCTCGTATCTCACAATTGTTTTCTACGCGGGCGGCGTAAGGCGTGCCCGATACCTTGGCGAAGGCGGCCACGTGCGGCTGGCGGGCTGGCGTGAAACCGGCGGGCTGATTGGCGTGTGCTTTGCCGCCGTTGCACCGACAGCACTTATGCAAGTTATGCCCACCCCTTTCATCGGCTTTGCGCTTGGCTTTGCCGTGGTGGCAGGCGTTGCTGTTTGGCTGATGCGCCACGAATGGACAGATGCGCCTAGCCGTACCACCTCTGAATTGCCACCGTCTGGGTTGGCTGGCCTTGGTGTGGTTTTACGTGACGGCCCTGCACGCCACCTGCTGCTGGTGGCCCTGTTCAACGGCGCGCCAGTGGCCATTACCTCGACACTGTTTTTGTACTTTGTGGAAAGCCGCCTTGCCGCCCCCGGCTTTGAAGGCATGTTCCTGTTGTTGTTCTTCCTGTCTGCTGCAGTTTCGTCGTTCGCATGGTCGATACTTGCCCAACGATACGGCGCAAAGCCGGTCTTGCTGGCGGCAATGGCGCTGTCCATCGTGACATTTATCTTTGCCGCCACCCTCGGCGCGGGCGATCTTGGGGCGTTTGGTGTCATCTGCGTGGCGTCTGGTGCAGCACTTGGTGCCGATATGACCCTGCTGCCCGCGATTTTTGCCCGCCGCCTTGCGACACTGGAAACCAGGGGCGGTGAAGCCCTGGCCTTTGGCCTGTGGTCCTTCGTGTCCAAACTGTCTTTGGCGATTGCCGCCGGAACCCTTCTGCCCGTTCTGGATGCTTACGGGTTCAAATCCGGCCAGATCAACCCCGAAGCCGCATTGCAAACGCTGACAATCCTTTACGCGCTGGTCCCCTGTGCCCTCAAACTTGTTGCGATGGCCGTTTTGGCCGCAACGCCCGTCCCGGAGTCTTGATCATGTCGCCCGCAATTGGCCTTTTGCTTGGTGTTTTTCTGACCCTCGCCCTGTTTGCGGGCCTGTCGCGCCTGATTGGCTTTCGCACCCAAAAACCCGGTGATTTTGCCAGCACCGGGCCAGATTTTGACATGGCGACGCATCTGAACGGCAAAATTCTGTGCGAAGGCGTGATTTACGGCCCGTTGGGACGCGTGTCATCGCGGTTTGTAGCCGATATGAATGGCACGTGGGATGGCAACACCGGCACGCTTGCGGAAACCTTTCGGTATGACAACGGCACAGTGCAGGAACGCTGTTGGACCTTGCGCATTGGTGATGCGGGCATCATCCGCGCCGATGCGCCTGATCTGGTCGGCACCGGCATTGGCACGCAAAAAGGCCCTGCTGTGCAGATGCTTTACAAGATCAAACTTGATCCTTCGGCGGGCGGGCATGAATTGAACGTGATAGACTGGATGTATCTTATGGAAAACGGCACCATCATGAACCGCAGCCAGTTTCGTAAATTCGGGTTTCCTGTGGCCGAACTGATTGCCACATTACGAAAGGTTCCGGCATGAGGGTCTGGCAAGGCAAACGCTATTGGTTGGTCGGCGCGTCCGAAGGGTTGGGGCTGGCTTTGGCAGGGCAGATGAGCCGCGCCGGGGTGGATCTTGTGCTGTCTGCCCGATCGGCAGACCGTCTGGCCGATGCCGTGGCCACCCTGCCCCGCCCCGCCCGCGCGGTGGTCTGCGACGTGGCCGATACAGCATCGGTGCGCCGTGCTGCGGCAGAGGTGGGCGACGTTGATGGCGTGGTGTTCCTGGCCGGGGTCTATTGGCCAAACACGGCGCAGGCATGGGATGCGGATCAGGTCGAGGCGATGTGCAACGTCAACCTGACTGGCTGCGCCCGTGTGATAGGGGCCGCTTTGCCCGCCATGGTGGCGCGCGGAACCGGGCATGTGGTGATCACCGGCAGCCTGTCGGGCTTTCGCGGGCTTCCCGGTGCCATTGGCTACTGCGCCAGCAAAGCTGGCACCATGAGCTTGGCGGAATCGTTATACGCCGATTTGCGCGGCACGGGCATTTCAGTGCAGCTTGCCAACCCCGGATTCATCAAAACCCGGCTGACTGAAAAGAACGATTTCACCATGCCGTTCATTATGGAAGCTGACGCCGCCGCCCGCGCGATGTTTGAACATATGGGCACAGACCACTTCAAGGTCAGCTTTCCCACGTTCTTTTCGTGGATATTCCGCGCGGCGCAGTTTTTGCCAGACTGGGCCTATTACCGCCTGTTCGCGCCCAAATCATCAAAGTGATTTGGGGTGGTCTTGTGCGCGTGCTTGACGCGTAAAACCGGCAACCACTTTTGCGCATCACGCTTTAACTCTGGACGCAAACCATAAAAAATCCATCCATCCCGCCACGGTCTGACCAATAGTCAGGTCGCAGCCGAAGCGCGCCTTCGGGCGTGATCCATGCCGGATCAATGCCTGTCATTTCCGGTGCAACAACCTTCAATCCGGGGTGACGGGCCAAAGCGGCAGCCAACTGGTTCTCGCCTTCTTCGGCAATCAGTGAACAGGTGCAATAGACCAGCCGACCGCCGGGGTTCAGCAGGCCCAATGCACGATCAAAAAGCTTGGCTTGCAAATCCATCAACGCAGGCAGTTCGCTGCCATCTTTGATGAATGGCAGATCGGGATGCCGCCGGATGGTGCCTGTGGCCGAACAGGGCGCGTCCAGCAGAATGGCGTCAAACCCGCCTTCGCTGTTCCAATTCAGCGCATCGCCGACCACCAATTTCGCCGACAACCCAGTGCGCGCCAGATTTTCTGCCACCCGGGCCATGCGCGGCCCGGAAATATCCAGCGCGGTCACATCCGCGCCCAAAGCCGCAAGCTGCATGGTTTTGCCACCAGGCGCTGCGCACAGGTCCAACACCCGCATCCCCGGCGTCACGCGCAGCAAGGCCACAGCCAGCGCCGCACCCGCATCCTGCACCCACCAATCGCCCGCGGCATAGCCCGGTAAAGCCGACACTTGCCCCGCATCGACCAGACGCACAGACCCGGTTGGCAGCACCGATGCCCCCGGAATATCTATCGCCACCCCCGGCTTGCAAGAAAGGTCCAGCGGCGGCACCTGTGCCTGAACCCTTTCAATTGCCGTCACCACATCGCGGCCAAAGCGCGCCACCAGCGGCTTGCGCAGCCACATTGGCATCCGCTGCGGCGGCAGCTTTGCAAAGGGTGCGGGCGTATCTGCCACCTTGCGCAGAACCGCATTCACCAGCCCGGTCATATGCCCGGTGCGGTTGCCGTGACGAACAATTTCAACCGCCGCATTCACCACACCATGCGCCGCGCCACCCAGCACGACAATTTCCACCACGGCCAACCGCAGCGCATTCATCACCAAATCCATAGGCTCTTTGCGCAGATGCGGGGAAAGCACGCGGTCGGCCTGTTCCACATGTCGCAAAGTCACTGCAGCCAATCGCTGCGCGCGCGCGCGGTCAGATGGCCCAAGGCCTGCAAGAGGGCCAGTTGCATCCGCCAAGGTATCTGACATCATCGCACCGCCCTCCAGCACTGTGCCCACCAAACCCACCGCCGCCGCACGTGCCGCCAGACCTTCTGCTGCCATTTGCCACCCCATCCGCGCTTGTTCTGTCCCGCCGTCGCCGTATATCACAGTCTGTGAAGGCACAAGGAAAGCCGCTATGACCGATGCAAAAGCAGACCTGCCCGACGCCGCTAAGCGCGCGTTAACCGAGGCCGAAGCCCGCCGCAAATTGCTGGATGCCAAACAAATGCCGGTCGAGCTGGGGGGCCGAGACGGCCCGGAACCCGTGCGCTATGGCGACTGGGAAAAGAAGGGTCTGGCGATAGATTTCTAGCCAGACCGCTTAACGCAGCTTGAACGTGGCTGAATCGCCAGCCCCCTGATCGGTGGTAAACCGCAGCTTGTCACGCCCCTGTGCTTCGACCAATTGGCAATTGTCGGGCACGGCATACCCGCTCCAATCCAACTCGCGGCAGAAATATCCGTCATCCCAGCGCCAAGACCCGGTGATCCCCCATCCCAGCGCCGACCCGGTAACCTGCCCGTCTGGCGATAGGGTCAGGGTTAGGTTGTAAAGCCCGATACGCAGATCGCGGCCTTCGACCAATTGCAGAAACGTCGGCAAATCCTTGATCGGCGCATAGGTGTCGGCGAAGGCCGGGCCAGCGGGTACGCAAAGCATAGCCAGCAAAATGGCAAATGAAATTTTCAATGCTGTCCCCCGACTATGATGCTTACGTTACGCAAGCACCGCGTCGTCGGATCAATTTTGGGGCAATGTCCGGCTTAAATCCCCAGCACATCCATCATGTCATATTCGCCCGGCTTTGCCCCCTGCCCCCAGAGTGCTGCCCTAAGCGCCCCGCGTGCAAAAATCGCCCGGTCAGTGGCAACATGGCGCAGCACGATCCGCTCGCCATCGGCGGCAAAGATCACGTCATGTTCGCCCACAATATCGCCACCCCGCACAGCGGCAAAACCAATGCTGCCCCGCGCCCGCGCCCGCGTGATGCCATCCCGCCCCGAAACCTTTGCCTCGTCCAAAGACACGCCGCGCCCGTCCGCCGCCGCTTGCCCCAGCATCAAGGCTGTGCCCGAGGGCGCATCCACCTTCATGCGGTGATGTGCTTCGACCACTTCGATATCCCAATCGGCATCCAGCGCCTGTGCCACTTTTTGGGTCAGCCGCACCAGAAGGTTCACCCCAAGGCTCATGTTGCCCGCCCGCACAATAACCGCGTGATGGGCTGCCAGCGATATCCGCGCCAGATGTGGTGCCTCCAGCCCCGTTGTGCCAATGACATGCACGGCGCGGGCTTGGGCGGCCAATCCTGCGAATTCAACGGTTGCCGCGGGCACGGTGAAATCAATCACCGCCTGCGCCTTTGCAAACGCCTCCAGCGGATCATCTGTCACGATCACGCCCACCGGCGGGCCGCCCAGCGCCACCCCCACATCACGGCCGATCCAATCATGGCCGCTGCGTTCCACACAACCGACCAGCCGCGCGCGGCCAGACGCCAAAACCGTCTGGATCAGCATCTGCCCCATGCGGCCAGAGGCCCCCGTAATCACGATACCCGGCAGATCTGTCATCTTCGCCCCCAACCTTTGCCGTTTTGGTCTAGCGTCTTTGATGCAGAAGCGCAAAGCCCGCCGTTGCAGGCGGCAGCGAAAGCGCCTAAATGACGCCACATGGCAAAGCAAACCTCCCCCAGCACCGCCCTGCGCCAGTTGCGCGTCGGTGAACTTATCCGCCGCACGTTGTCTGACGTGCTGAACCGGTCTGAAATTCATGACCCCGATCTGAACCGCATGTCGATTTCCGTGGGCGAAGTGCGCTTGTCCAATGATCTGAAGGTGGCCACCGTGCATGTCATGCCTTTGGGCGGCAAGGATATTGCCGCTGCGATCGACGCTTTGGCGCGCAACAAATACGAACTGCGCAAGCGTGTGGCCTCTGCCCTGACCCTGAAATACGCCCCCGATCTGCGGTTTCGGGCCGATGACACATTCGCCGCAATGGATGAAACCCGCAGGCTGTTTTCCAACCCCACCGTTCAACGTGACATTGCAGCAAGCGACGATGATGATGCGAGCGATCTT
>JANOFE010000193.1:0-17324 GCA_031413495.1 Pseudorhodobacter sp.
GCCAAGCGCACATCGCCTGCGTATTGCGCGGTGCCGGTGACCTTGCCCAGCATATCGGTGCGGGGTTGGGATTTGCCAAGCTGAGTCCAGTCGGATTTGGCTTTCAAGGGCGCATCATCCGGCAGGTCAATCGCCGCTGCCGCTACGGCAAGATCCGTATAAGGCAACCGTGTGCCATCCGGGGCCACAACGGCCCCCCCCTCGGTTTTTAGCGTCGCCTCAGCCACGCCCAACTGCACGGCAGCGGCCTTTACCAAAACCGCCCTCGCCATGGCCCCGGCTTGGCGCATCTTTTCATAGGCATCGGGGGTGGACGATGACCCGCCGGTGATCTGAAAGCCTAAAAACTTGGCCGGAATATGCATGGCCCCGCGCATGGTTTCCGCAAGCCAGCTATGATCGGTCGGCGCGAAAGGCACGCCTTCTTCCAGCACGGCCGCGTTGTAATAGGCGGAGGATGCGGGACCGTGAAGCACCTTGATGTAGTCCAACGGGAGATCCATTTCCTCGGCCACCAAAGCCGCCAAGGTGGTGTGTACGCCCTGCCCCATTTCAGCGCGCGGGGTGATGATGGTGACACCTGAAGCATCAATCATCACATAGGGGGTCAGGGCCACAGCCTGATCATCGCCCAACAGTGGGTTGGCATAGGGCTTGCGATAGGCGTACCAGCCAAAGGCCACGCCGCCCGCAATGGCCGCCGACCCGACCAGAAAGGACCGCCGTGCGATGGTGCCAAGTTTGCTCATGTTTACACCTTCGCCAGTTGTTTTGCAGCATCGTGCACGGCGGCGCGGATGCGAGGGTAAGTGCCACAGCGGCACAGATTGCCCGACATGGCATCATCAATTTCCGCGTCAGACGGGGCCGGGATTTCCGCCAGCAACGACGCCGCCTGCATGATCTGCCCCGATTGGCAGTAGCCGCATTGCGCCACCTGATGCGTGACCCAAGCGGTTTGCACGGCATGCAGGGCGGCAGGGTTGCCCAGCCCTTCAATCGTGGTGATCTGGGATGTGCCTACATCTTCCAGCGGCGTCTGGCAGGACCGAACTGCCACACCGTTCAGATGAACAGTACACGCACCGCAAGCGGCAATGCCGCAGCCGTACTTTGTGCCGGTCATATTCAGACCATCGCGCAGCGCCCACAGCAAGGGCGTATCGCCCGCCATGTCAATGCTCTGGCTTTTGCCGTTCACTGTGATGATATAGGACACGTTATTCCTCCACGACGATCTGTTATGACAAAATATGCATAAAATGTCAGTTCGTCAATCGACAGAATGTGAACCCATTGCAAAACCAGACCATGATGCCGGAACCTGACCGACCAGCCATTCGCCAAGATGCCATTCTTGATGCGGCTTTCATGGCCTTTTCCAGCTATGGCTATCGGCGCACCACAATGGACGATATTGCGCAGGGCGTTGGAATTTCAAGGTCGGCGCTGTATCTGCATTTCCGCAACAAGGAAGATATCCTGCGATCCATGTCCAAGCGGTTTTTTGACGAAGCGGCGATTAATGTCGCGGCAGAATTTGCCGTGTCGGGCAGGCCTGTTGCCGAAACACTTGCTGCCGCTTTCATTGCTTATGATGGCAAGTTCATGGATGCGTTTATGAACACACCACACGGCGCAGAAATACTTGAGGCAGGGCACAAAGTGTCGGCAGATCTGGTGGCGGCAGGGGAAGCCCGCATTCACGGGCTGCTGGTAGATTGGCTAGATGCGTTACCTTTGCCCGAAGTCCTGGGCAGTGCAGATGCATTGGCTGCAACAATTCTGGCTGCGCTTAAGGGCCTGAAACATTCAGCTAAATCGCCACAGGGATATCGGGCATCACAAGCCCAACTGGCGCAGATGCTGGCACTGGCCTTGGGTCGCTGACCATTAAAACGCTAAAATCCAACAAGTTAAATGCCTGTTCACGCTGATGCCGTAGAACCGGCCTTGGGTGTTATGAATTGGGTGGTGGAATGGCAGGGCAATCAAATGCCGCGCCAGTCATTATCAAGCGTAAGAAGATCATACAGGGCGGCGGTCATCACGGTGGTGCGTGGAAAGTGGCCTATGCAGACTTTGTGACGGCCATGATGGCCTTCTTTATGCTGATGTGGCTGTTGAACGCGACAACGGAAAAACAGCGCAAAGGCATTGCGGATTACTTCAATCCGGCGATTCCGATTGTGCGTATTTCAGGCGGTGGATCGGGCGCATTCGGCGGCGATTCTGTGTTTTCCGAACAACAATTGGCACAAAGCGGCACTGGCGCGTCATCAGACAAACCGTCGGAGCAGAACAAGGCTAGGGGAGCTGCCGTGGGCGATGGTGACGGCGCAGGTGAGATGGCGGCGCTGAAAGAGATTGAGAAGACGTTGCTCGCACGCGGCGGTGAAAGCATGACCATGGAAACCATGCTTCGCCATGTGGTGACCCGGGTCACCGATGAAGGGTTGGTGATTGAAATATTCGATCTGGCCGACGCGCCGTTGTTTGCGGAAGGGTCGGTCACGCCGGAAACGGTAACCCAAGACATCGCACAAATGCTGGCCGAGGTGTTGGTGTTGACCAAGAACCAAATCGCTGTCAGCGGGCACGTGCGGTCTTATCCGATTACTTTGATTGCGAACCCCGCATGGGACTTGTCGGCGGATCGGGCGCAGGCAATGCGTGGACTGATCGAACAAGCGGGGCTTGGCGGCGGGCGGATGCAGCGGGTTTCGGGCTATAGTGACCGGATCGCCGTCACCCCAAACCCGACCGACCCCCGCAACAACCGGCTTGAGGTGATCCTTCTGCGCAAAGACCGTTAAAAAGATCGCATTTTATATGTTAGCCCGATTTTAAGATTGCGCCCGCAGGGTCTGCCAAGACGAAAAGTCTCCAGCAGCAGAAGGGTGCTATTTTATGACCATTTCCTCCGCGCTTAATGCCGGGGTGGCGGGGCTTAATGCCAATGCCACGCGGCTTGCCACCATTTCCGACAATATCGCGAATTCGGCCACCTATGGGTACAAGCGCGCCTCGACCGATTTTGAAAGTATGGTCATCACCGAAGCCCCCGGTGCGGGCAGCTACTCGGCGGGCGGCGTGCGCGCCAGCACATCAAGGCTGATTAACGAACGGGGCGCATTGGTATCCACCGCAAACGCGCTGGACATTGCGATTGCCGGACGCGGCATGCTGCCTGTGACCCAATCGGCGGGCCTTGGAGCGAACCTTGGTGGCAACACCCTGATGATGACGACCACAGGGTCGTTCAATCCTGATGCCAATGGTGTTTTGAAAACCAAGTCAGGTTTGGTGCTGCTTGGTTGGCCTGCCAATGCCGATGGCACTATTCCGGTGCTTCCGCGCGATACAATGGCGGGTTTGGTGCCCGTCGTGGTGAATGCCAACCAGCAAGCGGGCGATCCGACTACGGAAATGAAGCTGGGTGTCAACCTGCCAGCAACCAATACGGTTGCGGGCGCGCCGGGCACATCGTTGCCGTTGTCGGTCGAATATTTCGGCAATCTGGGCACGTCTGAATCGATGGGAGTCACCTTTACGCCAACCGTGCCCGGATCGGGATCATCCAACGAATGGACGCTGGTCTTGCGCGATTCCGCCCAAGGCAATGCTGTGATTGGCGAATACACGCTGACCTTTGATGCAACCCGTGGCAATGGCGGGACATTGGCAAATGTGACTGTCGTATCGGGGGGGGCCTATAACGCGGCGGATGGCACATTGGGCCTGACAGTGGCCGGTGGCCCCTTGACGATGACCATAGGAAAACTGGGCGACCCCAATGGTTTGACGCAACTATCAGACAGTTTCGCCCCCACCGCGATTACCAAAAACGGATCACCCGTCGGCAATTTGACAGCCGTTGAGGTCGATGAAAACGGCTATATCACCGCCACCTATGACACCGGGTTCACCCGGCGGCTTTATCAGGTGCCACTGGTCGATATGCCAAATCTGAACGGCCTGATCGCGCTGGACAATCAGACCTATCAAATTTCCCCCAATTCAGGGTCGTTCTTTCTGTGGGATGCGGGCGATGGGCCGACGGGGTCTGTCGTGGGTTACGCGCGCGAAGGGTCTACCACCGATGTCGCGGCTGAACTGACCAACCTGATCCAAACCCAGCGCGCCTATTCATCCAACGCCAAGGTCATCCAAACGGTGGACGAGATGCTGCAAGAAACCACCAATATCAAAAGGTAAGGGTAGCGGATGAGCATCGCAGGCGCCCTATCCAACGCACTGTCCGGGCTGACCGTTACGTCACGCTCGGCGGAAATGGTGTCCAACAACATCGCCAACGCGCTGAACGAAAACTACGCTAGGCGCGAAGTGGTGATGGGCCCGCGCAATCTTGGCGGCACCGGGCAGGGCGTCAGCGTAACAGGCGTTGCGCGCAGCGTTGATCTGATGCTGCTGTCTGACCGCCGCGTGGCGCAGGCGGGCACAGGTGACAAACAAACGCGCGCGCGATTCTATGCAAAACTGGAAACCGCCATTGGTGCGCCGGGGGCCGAAGGATCATTGACCGCGCGGATCGCGGCCTTTGAGACCGCCTTGATCGAAGCGGCCAGCCGCCCCGAATCCGAAGGCAGGCTTGCATCTGTGGCCGATACTGCCCGCGCGCTGGCCCGCCAAATTGGGGCTGCCGCGACATCGGTGCAAACCGCCCGCGCCGATGCGGATCACAAAATCGGTGCAGACGTTACCCAGGTGAACGCGGCTATGGCCCGCGTCGCCGAAATGAACGTGGAAATTCGCGAACACCTCAGTTCCGGGCGCGACCCGTCGTCGATGATGGATCAGCGCCAGCAATTGATTGATCGGATTGCGTCAGTGGTGCCGTTGCGAGAGGTGCAGCGGGATCACGGGCAAATTGCCTTGTTCACCACAGGCGGCGCAGTTTTGGTCGATGGCCGTGCGGCGCAATTTGGATTTACCAGTGTCGGCGTGGTGGAAGCTGACATGACCGTTGCTTCAGGGGGTCTGTCGGCGTTGACCCTGAACGGCTTGCCGATTGCGACCTCTGGCCCCTACAGCACCATTTCAGGCGGCACACTTGCCGCCAATTTTGCGGTGCGCGATGAACTCGCACCCGCCGCACAGGCAAAACTTGATGCTGTCGCGCGTGATCTGGTGGAACGGTTCGGCGCATTGGACGTAACGCTTGCCCCCGGCGCACCCGGCCTGTTCACCGATGCGGGTGCGGCCTTTCTACCCGGCGATGAGGTGGGCCTTGCGCAACGCCTGTCGATGAACGCCGCCGCCGACCCTGCGCAGGGGGGCGCGTTGTGGCGGCTGCGTGATGGGCTGGGGGTCACGGTGCCCGGCCCGACCGGCAGTTCTGCGTTGCTGTCGGCCCTGCAAACTGCGCTGACCGCGCCCCGCCAACCCGTTTCGGGCGATTTCCTGCCGGGCCTGCGCAGTTTTGCCAGCTTAAGCGCAGATATGTTGTCATCTGTTGGCACTGCCCGCCTGTCTGCCGATACCGAAGCCAGCTTTTCTGCTGCCCGATCCGAAGGGTTGCGCGTGCAAGAATTGCAAGGCGGCGTCGATACCGACCGCGAAATGCAGGACCTTTTGCAAATTGAAAAGGCCTATGCGGCCAATGCCAAGGTCATTCAAACGGTGGATGAAATGCTTGATCTGTTGTTGGGAATTTAAGACATGGCCATGATATCTTTGGGTGATCTAGCGCAATCTTTCATGCTGCGCCGCCAAAACACCGACCTGAAATCTGATTTGCAGCGCCTTTCCACCGAACTGACCACTGGCAATGCGGTTGATACAGGACGGCAGGTAGGGGGCGATTATTCGCCACTTGCGGGCATCGACGCATCGCTTTCACGGCTGCAAGGTTATAAAGCCACCACATCGGAAGCGGCCCTACTTGGGGGTGCTATGCAAACGGTGCTGAGCACCGTTGAAAACATGACAAGCACCCTTGGACCAGCACTTTTGGCGGCCTCTAGCGGCACAACGACATCGCAAGTGAACGCCATTGGTGCCGAAGCGCGCCAGAAGTTTGATACGGCCGTCGCACTTTACAATACCGATCTTGCCGGGCGGTCGCTGTTTGCGGGTGTAGCCACTGATCGCGTGGCGACCGCTGACGCCGAAACCCTGCTGGCCTTGCTGGAGACGGAAATTGTCGGGGCCATTTCAGGCGCGGATGTGGCGTCCCGCGCGACCAACTGGTTCAATAGCCCAACCGGCTACGCCACCAGCGGCTATCTTGGGGGAAATCCGTTGGCCCCCCTTGCCGTGGCGCCCGGCGATACCGCCAATCTTGGCTTTACAGCCGCCGATGCGGGCATTCGCGATACGTTAAAAGGCCTTGCCATGGCCGCACTGCTGGACCGGGGCGCTTTGGCGGGTAACGCGCCCGCCCGCGCCGATCTGGCCCGCCGTGCGGGGGAAAATCTTGTCAATTCTGCAACAGCCCGTGCGAATATGACTGCCCGCCTTGGCACGGTCGAGGCGCAGATCGAGGCCGCATCGGTGCGCAATGGGGCAGAAACCACGGCGCTGCAAATTGCCCGAAGTGGCATCATGGCAGTTGATCCCTATGAAACGGCATCAAAACTGGAGGCGACCCGCCAACAGCTTGAGACACTTTATACCCTGACCGCGCGCATCTCGCGCCTTAGCCTGGTGGATTTCCTGCGATGATACGACTGCTTGTTTGTTTTATTTGCCTTAGCTTGCCTGCCTTTGCCGGGCCGATCCGGATTAAGGATCTGGTCGAATTTGACGGTGTGCGCGGCAATGATCTGGTGGGATATGGCCTTGTTGTGGGGCTGAACGGCACCGGCGACGGTATCCGCAACGCGCCCTTCACGGAAGAGATTATGTCGAACCTGCTGGAACGGCTGGGGGTGAATGTGGCGGGCGAAGAATACCGGCCCAAAAACGTGGCGGCTGTCTTTGTGACCGCGACCCTGCCTGCTTTTGCCCGCGCCGGGGGGCGCATCGACATTACCGTATCGGCGATTGGTGATGCGAAAAGCCTGCTTGGCGGTACCTTGGTGATGACGCCGTTGAACGGCGCCGATGGCCAGATTTACGCCGTCGCCCAAGGCACCATTATTGCAGGCGGCATTTCAGCCGAAGGCGATGCCGCGCGAATTGTGCAAGGTGTGCCAACAGCAGGCACCATACCGTCAGGTGCGCGCGTGGAGCGCGAAGTGGAGTTTGATTTTACATCGCTGCAGTCCATCCGGATGGCACTGCGCAGCCCCGATTTCACCACCGCCGGCAAGATCGAGGCCGCGATAAACGGTGAATTTGGTCGCCCCGTGGCTGCGATGCTGGATGCTGGTACTGTGGCGCTTGATCTGAACGCCGCGCGCATGGCGTCGCCTGCGCATGTGCTGGGCCGGGTCGAAAACATCTTGGTCGAACCCGAAACCCGCGCGCGGGTGGTGGTAGATCAGCGGTCCGGCACCATTGTGATGGGTGCAGATGTGCGCATCAGCCGGGTGGCGGTGGCGCAGGGCAATCTGACACTGCGCATTGAAGAGGCCCCGATGGCCGTGCAACCCAACCCGTTTAGTGATGGCGAAACCATTGTCGTGCCGCGCACCACGGTGGGGCTTGAGGTGGACGGCGGCAATGGGTTGGCCGAAATCACAGGTGGCACCAACTTGTCAGAAGTGGTTGCTGGCCTGAATGCGCTGGGCGTGGCCCCGCATGACATGATCGACATCCTGAAAAGCATCAACGCGGCAGGCGCGCTGCATGCAGAATTCCTTGTAAACTGACGGTTGGATCCCGCCGCAAGCGACGCAAACGAAAGGGCCAAAGCAGATCGTGGCTTTGGCCCCTTTGATGTTTGCACCCTGAATCGCCAGTCTTTTGCGGCTGGTTAAAAGTAGCTCCGCACCAGCGCCCCGGAAATCAGTGCCCAGCCGTCTGCCACCACGAAAAATGCCAACTTGAAGGGCAATGATACCGCAGCAGGCGGCACCATCATCATCCCCATCGACATCAGCACCGCAGCAACCACCAGATCAATGATCAGGAATGGCAGGAAGATCAGAAATCCGATTTCAAATGCGCGCTGCACCTCGCTGAGCAGGAAAGATGGGATCAGCAGGGAAAGGGGGGCCTCAATGGGGGCAGTCGCCTTGCCCGGGCGCAGGTCCTGCAGGGCCGCAAACGTATCAGCATCCAGCCGGTCTGCCATGAACACGCGAAACGGGGCCATCGTCGCCTCGAACGCCACCGGCAATTCGACGGTGCCTTCTGACAAGGGTTGCAGACCTTGGGTCCAGGCTTCGGTAAACACCGGATCCATCACATACCATGTCAGAAACAACGCAAGACTGACGATCAGCATATTCGGCGGAGCCTGCTGCAAGCCAATTGCTTGACGCAGAATGGACAGAACCGTGACGATGAACGGAAAACACGTCACCATCACCGCAAGACCCGGCACAAGGCTTAGCACGGTGATCAGCAGGATCAGTTGCACCGACCGGGTGGCAAGTGAACCGTCATCGCCAAGGTTCAGCGTCAATTCCTGCGCTGACAGCGGCCCTGCGGCCAAGATCAGCGCAAAGGCAATGGCAAAACGAAGCGTCAAAGCCCGCCTCGCAAATTCGCCACTTCGGTCAGTCGCACGGCCAGTTGACCCGCCTGATCGCCTTCCAGTTCCTGTAACTCTCCACGTGCGATAAGCCTGTCGCCCACATAAAGTTCAACCGGATCATCAACCTTGCGGTCAAGCGCCAAAACAGCATCAGGTCCAAGCCGCAAAAGATCGCGTACCAGCGGCCGCGCTTTTCCGACAGAGATGATGATTTCGATCGGCACTTGCGAAAACGGATTGGTATCTGTGGGGTCATCCATAGCGTTGGTCCTTTTCTGTGTGGTCAAAGAAATCGCGCACGGCATCGGCGATGCTGGCAGTCGCGCGGTCCAGGTCAATTCGGGTCTCATTGTCGCCCATCCGCAAATAGACTTGGCCTTCACCAAGGCTTGGCTCTTCGATCACAACCAGCGGAAGACCGGTCGCTTGTTCCAACAGGGCCTCTACCGCAGGGCGGGACACCGGATTAAGAACAATTGTCACGGGGGCATCCGCCATTTCATCTGCCAGCGGCATCAGTGTTTCCAGCGCGATTGACGCCAACGTTTCGCGTGCCATCTCTGGCAACAAGCGAGAGACAATTTGCAGCAGCAGCGGTTGAATGGCCCGCAGAACATGCATGCGTGCTTCTTGAAAGGTGAAACCAAGGCTTTGCAGGTTTCTGGCGAAATCTAACTTTATTCGGGTCTGATCATCTGTCTGTGCAGCCGCAGCAGCATCATCCCAACCGGCGGTGTAGCCTTGCTCATAGGCTTGCATCCGAATATCTTCTAGCGCGCCAGCATCGACGACAATGGTTGCATGTTTTGAACTGGCACCCGGCACGTCAAAAACTTCTAGGCGCAGCGCGCACATCAGGTTTTCTCCTCTTCCGTTTCCATCCAGCCGCGCAAGATTTCAACGGATTCCACTTGCCGTTCTTCGATCAGGCGGCGCAGGCGCGCAACGGGATCGACGGGGAGTTCGGGCAATCCGTCTGCCGCGCGCACCGAAAATGGGGGCAAGCCAGACCCATCATCAATTTCACCGCTCAGCACCCGCGGGTTGGCTCCAACAGTACCCGGCAAAGTCAGCGGGTTTGCTTGCAGGGCAAGTTGTGGCACCGTGCGCACCTGTGCCGTCAGGATCGGGCGCAGCACAAATAGGCCAAGCACCATGGCTACAACGGCCAGCACGGCAATCTGCAGTGCCGTCATGATGTTGATCGGGGCAAAGGCCGCCAGCAGACTGGCGTCAGCAGTGCTGCCGCTTGCCGCGATCGGTTCAAATTCCAACGATTTGAGGGTCAGCACATCGCCGCGCGCCTCGTCCAGGCCCACGGCAGAGGCGACAAGTTCACGTAGGGTAGACAGTTCTTCGTCCGCCCGCGCTGTCCGTGTCACTGTGCCGTCTTCGGCCACCACTTGTTGCCCGTCGATCAATACGGCCACGCTGAGTTTGCGGATAGATCCCGGCGCGCGCAGCACTTCGCGTGTGGTTTCGGACACTTCGAAATTCAACCGCTCGCTGGTTTCCGACGTCTGACTCTGGCCATTGGCACCGCCCGAGGCATCCCCCTCGGGCAAGTTCGAGGCGACGGTGACATCACCACCGGGGTCTGTGCTGGACCCGGTTTTTTCCTGTGTTTCTGACGATATTGCCACCCGGCCTTGTGGGTCAAACCGGCGTTCCAGAACGGTTTCGCTTTCCGTGACCAGATCAAGCGCCACTTCGACCACCGCCCGGCCGGGGCCAACCCGTGCAGCCAGCAGCCGTTCGACATTGGCGCGGATCGCGGTTGCACGGTCTTGGGCAGAGCCGCCCGTGGCAGTACCGTCGTCAACCGTCTGGATCAGCCCGCCCACACTATCAACGACCGACACATCGGCAGCCAGCATTCCTGCCACAGCGGCGGCGACCAGATGTTTGACAGCATCGGCCTGTGCTACCGGAAAACTGCCCATTTTGGTTGTAACGGTTACACTTGCCGTCGGGCGCTGATCACGGCGAAAGGTTTGGGCAGGGGCTTGGGCAATATGTACCCGCGCCGCTTTGATCTGCGGATTGGCCAGAATGGTGCGGGCAAGTTCGCCTTCCTTGGCCCGCCAATAGGCGGCATCGAACATCTGCGCAGTGGTGCCAAACCCGGACAGGCCATCCAGCAATTCATACCCTGCGGCCCCCGCAGTTGGCAGGCCCTCGGCGGCCAGCGTCATGCGCAGGCTGTCACGCATGGCGGCATCAACATAAATCGAATCACCCCGCACTTCGTACACCACGCCGCGTTGATCCAGCGCACCCACAACATCGCCCGCAGTTGAGGCATCCATACCTGCGTAAAGCAGCGCCATCCCCGGTGTACCGGCCAATCGGGCAAGCCCCATAACGGCAAGAAACACTGCCAAAGTGGCCCCAATCACAACAGCGCGGCGGCGCGTATCAAACGACGACCAAAGCGAGATTAAATTCTGCAACGCATATATCCGATCCTTGGGCTTCTGCCCGTTCGACGCCAGCTTTGCAGGATTGGGCTTAACAACCCGTTAGTGACCTTCGTTCTATATCTGTCGGGGTAAATAACCCGGAGGTGGCCCTTGGCAGACCCTGAAGCAACGCCAGATGGGGCCCAGAACCTGGCCCAGAACAAGAAATCAAAGCTGCCCCTGATCATCGGGGTCGTGCTTGCGGCGTTGCTTGGCGGTGGCGGGTTTTACGCCACGGTTTCGGGGATGATCCTGGGTGCGGGAGGCGACCATGCCCCCACGGCCGAAGTTGCCGCCCTGCCCGACATTGCCTTTGTGCCGATTGAGCCTTTGGTCATTTCTCTTGGCGCTGCGGCACAAAGCCGCCATTTGCGCTTTACCGCGCAGCTGGAAGTGGCGGGTGCACATTCCGCCGAAGTGGCCCAGTTACAGCCACGCATTCTGGATGTGCTGAATGGTTATTTGCGCGCGGTGGACGTGGCCGAATTGGAAGACCCGACAGCGCTTGTGCGCATCCGCGCGCAAATGTTGCGCCGCATTCAGATTGTCAGTGGCGAAGGCCGGGTGCGCGATTTGCTGATCACCGAATTTGTCTTGAACTAAAAAGGGCCCGATGATGGAATTTATCGCAGATATCTTGATGGTTGCAGGCAGCTTTGGGGCCGCGATTTACTGCTATGTTCTTGCCGCACGGTTGAAGCGGTTTTCCACGCTGGAAACCGGAATGGGGGGCGCAATTGCGGTGCTGTCGGCGCAGGTCGATGACATGACACGCGCGTTGGACAAGGCCCGCGTTGCCGCCACCGGGTCTGCCAGCAGCCTTGAAGGCCTAACGGGGCGGGCAGAATCCGTGGCGGCCAAGCTGGAAATATTTGTAGCCTCGATGCATGATTTGCCAGAACCGGGCACCGCTGACCTTGCCGAGGAAAACCACGGCGGGGGAGAGCGAAAATTGCGCTTCCTGCGCCGCCGCCCGGCACGTGATGATCTGGAGGCGGCAGAATGACCCGGCCACGCAAACGCGCAGGACGCGGGGCATTGGTAATCTTGGCACTTTTATTCGCATGCTCTGGCGCATTGCGCATGGGGGCGGGCGTCGGGGTGGCCTTGGCAAGTGGCCCAGAGACGCCGGTTGACGGCATGGCGGCCGCCCCGCTGACCTGCCCGGAGCCGCCGCTTGCCTTGGCCGACGCTTTGCGCAAACGCGCAGATCACATCGCGGTGCAGGAAGCGGCGCTTGCCGACCGGATGGCAGCGCTGGCGCTTGCCGAAAGCGCAATCGAGGGGCGCATTTCTGAAATGGCGGCGGTCGAGGCACAGCTTGCCGCGACGCTTTCCCTTGCCGACGGTGCGGCGGAGGATGATCTTGCGCGACTGACGGCCGTTTATGAGGCGATGAAGCCAAAAGATGCAGCGGCGCTGTTTGAGACGATGGCCCCCGAATTTGCAGCAGGCTTTTTGGGCCGGATGCGCCCCGATGCCGCCGCCGCCGTGATGACCGGCCTGTCGCCCGAGGCGGCTTATGGCATTTCTGTCTTGCTGGCCGGGCGAAATGCGCTGGTTCCAAAGGAATGAGGTGAGAGTTTCTTAACGCGGATTTGCAAGGCTGCGGGCGCAAGCACAGCAAGTTGGGAATCAGGGCATGATCGGTCTTATCGGAATCGCGGTTATCTTTGTGATGGTCTTTGGCGGCTATATTTTGGCCGGGGGCAAGATGGGCATCATCCTCAAAGCCCTGCCGTTTGAGATGATCATGATCGCGGGGGCAGCCATTGGCGCGTTCTTATTGTCAAACGATCTGGCAGCAGTGAAGCAATCACTGAAAGACGTGGGCAAAGTGTTCAAAGGCCCGCGCTGGAAACCCGAAGATTACCGCGATCTGTTGTGCCTGTTGTTCGAACTGATCCGCATCGCGCGGACCAACCCAGTCGGGCTGGAGGAACATGTTGAAAATCCACACGATTCGGCAGTGTTCGGCCGCTATCCAAAGATCCAGGCTGATCATGAAACGGTGGATCTGATCTGCGATACGTTTCGTGCGGCCTCGATGAATTACGATGATCCGCATCAGGTGGAAGAGGTCCTTGATAAGCGGATGGAAACCAACCAGGCCCATGCGCTGCATTCCAGCCACGCCTTGCAATCCATGGCCGATGCGCTGCCAGCCTTGGGCATCGTGGCGGCCGTTTTGGGGGTTATCAAAACTATGGCGTCGATTGATCAGCCGCCGGAAATTCTGGGAAAAATGATCGGCGGCGCGCTTGTGGGCACCTTTCTGGGGGTGTTTCTGGCCTATGGTATCGTCGGCCCGTTCGCGACGCGGGTGAAGGCCGTTGTCGACGAAGACGGCCATTTTCACATGCTGATCCGTGAGGTGCTGGTGGCCAATCTGCACAATCATGCCCCCAACATTTGCATCGAGGTGGGGCGGCAGAACACGCCGCACCATGTACGGCCCAGTTTTGGTGATCTGGAAAGCGCCTTGCGCGGATTAAAGGCAGAGGCAGCATGAAAAGCTTGCTCGCGTTGCTTGTGCTGGTTCTGGCGCAGGCGGCGTCAGCGCAAACTGTGAGTGTTAAATCAGGCGATCACCCCGGATTTACGCGCTTGGTTCTGGAATTGCCGCAGGTCACCGATTGGGAAATGGGGCGCACTGACGAAGGGTATGAATTGCGTCTGAAAACCGATGGTGTGCGGTTCGATCTAAGCCGTGTTTTCGACGCGATTACGCGCAACAGGCTTGCCGCAATCTGGATGGACCCTGGATCGGGCGGGTTGCGTGTTGGCGTTGCCTGCGCGTGCCATGCGATGCCGTTTGAATTCCGCCCCGGTATCATTGTGGTCGATCTGCGCGATGGCCCGCCGCCAAACGGATCATCTTTTGAACTGGCGCTGGATGGCATGCCTGCGGCAGATCTGGCCGCCCGCCCGCAGCCACGCCCAAGGTCAAGGCCAAGCTTTTCGGTTGATGTGGATGTGCCCGAAATTGGCGTCGGTTTGGGGTATGATTGGATTACGATAAGCAAACCTGCGCTAGCCGCAAACCCAGCGCTTAATCCGGCACCCATGGTGGAAATTGTTGATAGACGCGGTGATATCGGCCCTTTGAAAGACGCCCTTCTGCGCCAACTTGGCCGGGGCGCGGCGCAGGGCATTGTGCAAATGGCACAGCCCAGCCTGTCGGCACGCAATGCGGGCGACCCGTTGCCCATTGGGCCTCGCGCCTCTGTTCATTTGGGCGAATTGCCCGGTTTTGACGTGGCTACAAAGCGTGGGCCAGCAAACCTGCTGATCAAAGACGGGGCGGAGTGTATCGCAGACGACAGGCTTGATTTGGCGAAATGGGGCAGCGATCTGCCGGTTTCCGTGCAACTTGCCGATGCGCGGGCCAATTTGATCGGCGAGTTTGACCGACCCAATCGCGACGCGGTGATCTTAGCCAGCAAACTGCTGATCCACATCGGGTTTGGTGCCGAGGCAGGTCAGCTATTGGCGCAGATGCCGGTGGATGACCCCGATGCTGCCCTTTGGGCAAGCATGGCAAGGCTTGTCGATGGTGCATCTGATGCGGGTGGCCCGTTCGAGGGCATGGTGTCTTGCGATACCGCCGCAGCCCTGTGGTCGGTTTTGGCATTGCCGCATCTGTCGCCAGCCAACACCCCCCGCTCCGATGCGGTTTTGCGCGCTTTTTCCGCGTTGCCTGCGCATATGCGGCATGCACTCGGGCCTGATCTGGCGGCAAAATTTCTGGCGGTTGATGATCTTACGACCGCGCAATCGCTAAAGAATGCCGTGATGCGGGGGGTGCAAAACCCGACGCCGGACATTGCCATTATGAAGGCGGGCATTGAGCTCGCCTCAGGCAATCCGATTGCCGCCGCGGCACATCTTGAACCCGTGCTGGCCGAAGCAGGCCCCGCCACCGCCGCCGCCATGATTGCCCTTGTTGATGCGCGCCTTGCGGCGGGCGAGTTGGTTGCGCCAGAGACGGCAATCGCACTAGCCGCTCTTGTACGCGAACAGGCGGGCAGTGATCTTGATCCGGCCCTGCGGCGGGCGCATATTTTGGCGCTTGGATCGTCCGGTGATTTTGATCAGGCGTTTGCCCTGCTGCCGCAAATGCCCGGTGCAGAGCGCGACCTATGGACGCTTTTGGCAGGGTCCGGGTCTGATGCGGCAATCCTTGGCCATGCGGTGTTACCGCCGGATGCCAATTTACCCGCACTTGCCGTGCCGCAGCGCCATCAGATTGCTGCCCATTTACTGACGCTTGGCCTGGCCGAGCCCGCTTTGCTGTGGATCGGCGCGCTTTCAAGGGACGGTGGTGCAGATGCCCAAATGCTGGCGGCCAGCGCAAAGCTTTTAATGGGCGATGCCGAAGGCGCAATTGCAGGGATCGATGGGCTTGATGGCGTTGCCGCCGCAGATTTGCGTGCGCAGGCGCAGATGGCGCTGGGCAAACCCGCCGAGGCTGCCGCAGCTTGGGCCGTCGCGGGCAATGCCGAGGCAGAACTGCGCGCGCAAAGTTGGGCCCGCAATTGGGATGATCTGGCGCAAAGAAACGCCTCTGCCTGGCAACCCGCCGCCACCTTGGCCAGCACCAGCCCCATCAATGGCAAAGCAAACTTACCCGGCCCCTTGGCGCTTGGCAGTGCTTTGGTGGCAGACAGTGCAAACGCCCGCACAACCCTGATTGATCTTTTGGGCCGCATCCCCGGCCCAAAGCCTACCGAATGATGCAGGGCGTAAATTTCTGAATTGACTGATCTTGCTTACTGATTGGAAAGATTCGCACCTTAGGGTCAAGCACAGACGCACGGGGCAAATGGGCCGTCGTGGCGGGTGAAACCCAAGGATGTGTTCGATGATTTTGGCAGAACGACCACAGATACGTTTCGGTGTGGTCATGGCGGCTTTGGTGTTACTTTTCCCACTGGTGGCGCATAAGGCGTTTGCAAACGCCGCGCAGAACCCCCCGGCTCTTTGCACAACGGCTGCGCAGACTGCTTCCGACCAAACCGGGGTTCCGCTGCCTGTCTTGCTGGCCATCACCTTGACCGAAACTGGCCGCAAAACTGACGGTGGCCTGCAACCCTGGCCTTGGGCCATCAATCAGGCCGGCGAAGGCTATTGGTTTTCGACACCAGATGAGGCCGTGCAGTTTGCCGAAGTTCAGCTTGATCTTGGCCTGCGCAACTTTGACGTCGGGTGTTTTCAGGTAAACCATCGTTGGCATTCAAAGGGCTTTACCTCAACAATTGACATGTTCGATCCCACCAGCAATGCCCTTTATGCCGCGCGCTTTTTGGCAGATCTTTATGCCGAGCATGGCGATTGGTCGCGTGCCGCCGCTGCCTACCATTCCCGCACACCTGAATATGCCGACAAATATCGCGCCAAATTTGAAAGCATTTTGGCGGGCCTGACCGATCTACCAAGGCTTGATTACACTGCGCCGACGCCCATACCTCGGGTAAACCGGTTCCCGCTGCTACAGGCGGGATTGCGGGGCAGTACGGCATCGCTTGTGCCGCTTCATTCTGGCGGCAGTCGCCTGTTCGGCGGGCAGCCGTGACGCCTATGAAAGTCAGCCTTAGCGCAGTTTTTCAGCCGACAATTTTGCTGGCATTGGTGCTGATGGCGGTGATCATCATGATGATCCTGCCGGTGCCCGCCTGGGTGCTGGATGTGGGTCTTGCGCTGTCATTCGCGCTGGCCATTCTGATGCTGACAGTGACGCTGTTCATCGAACGCCCATTGGATTTTTCGGCTTTTCCGACGATTTTGCTGGCGTCCCTGATGCTGCGTTTGTCGTTGAACGTGTCATCGACCAAACTGATCATCGGGCAGGGCCATACCGGCACCGATGCGGCGGGCCATGTGATTGAAGGCTTTGCCAATTTCATCATGGGTGGCAGTGTTCTGTTGGGCGTTGTGATCTTTTTGGTGCTGATGATCGTGAACTTTGTGGTCATCACCAAGGGTGCCGGTCGCATGGCCGAGGTGGGCGCGCGGTTTGCGCTTGATGGCATGCCCGGCAAACAGCTTGCCATCGACAGCGACATGGCCGCAGGTGCCATTGACCACGCCGAGGCGAAACGCCGCCGCGAACAGGAACTGGCCGAGACGAACTTTTTCGGCTCGCTTGACGGGGTGTCGAAATTCGTCAAGGGCGATGCGGTGGCAAGCCTGCTGATCACCGGGTTAAACATCGTGGTCGGGCTGATCATGGGCGTCGCCGTGCATGACATGCC
>JANOFE010000194.1:0-21417 GCA_031413495.1 Pseudorhodobacter sp.
GCCGTAATTAAATTACACCTTTTAAAAATATCGTGGGGGGGCAGCCCGGCGGGGGCGGGGGGGGCAGACCCCCCCCCGAAAATTCTTTCTGCAAGAATTTTTCTTGCGCAACACGTCAGTTCACTTTGCGCGCAGGCATAAAGGGCAGCGGCGAGACTTGCACGCCGTCTTCAATCAATTGCCGCGCCTCTTCAGGTTTCGCTTCACCGTAAATGGACCGGGCGGGTGTCGCTCCATCGTGGATGCGCCGCGCCTCGGCAGCAAAGTTCAGCCCGACATATTCTGAATTGGCTTCCACCTCGCGCCGCATGGCGGCAAAGGCCTGCTCTACCGCTGATCCCGGCTGTGACAGCGGACCGGGGGCTGGCAGGTCTGGTGTTGGTTTTTCCAACGGCGGCGGTGCCGCCCCTTTCCGGGCCGGTCGCACCGACGGGGCCATCAGCGATTTCTGAATGTCAGTTGACCCGCAAATAGGACAAGCGATCTGTGCTGCGGCGCGCAGCTGATCAAACGCATCCGATGACCTGAACCAACTGTCAAAGTCATGTGACGCGCCACATTTCAGTGTGTAACAGATCATCGGGTGTCCGCCAGATACAATCTTAATCACCTAAGCATTTGGCAAAAATAATCAACTGCTTCCCCGACGCTGCGTCACTGCTCCTCAGATTTCTGTTTTTTACCGGCTGCGACGTCGTCTACCTGCAGAGTACCATCCGCAAGTGCCAGCAACAGTGCCCTCAACTCCGGCTCTGCCACCAGACTGGCGGCCTCACCCGCGGCAAACCATTTGCGCTGCCGTTGGCTCTGCTCTGGATAGCGGCGAGACAGTTTTTCCACCTGCAAGCCATAGATTGCAACGACGCAGGGGATACATTGTTCCTGCTCCATGACTTTTTGATACGAAAAAAGCCCAAGGCAATTTTTGCTGACCTTGCCTTCAACACCGGCTTCTTCCCAAGCTTCGCGTTCTGCCGAACCGGCGGCACCTCGTCCTTTAAAGGGCCATCCTTTCGGAATAACCCAGCGTCCGGTTTCGCGGCTGGTGATCAAAAGCACGTCCAGGCGGCCACCCGCTTTGCGCCAACAGATGGCCCCGTATTGGGTGCGGACGTCTTCCCCAATCGGGGCGGCGGCGCTGGCTGGGCTGTGTTTCATGCCTGAACTAAACTCTCTACGGGCGTGACTTTGCGTCATTCTGCCCAAAACCTTGGTGTTAATATGGCACAGCTATGGCTCTCTTCCCAGTGTAACTTAAGGATAATCACGCAATAGTGGTGCGAACGACGCAGGTCAGGGGTCATTGCCGTTTGACAGCGTGCCGCGGCGACTTACCATAAATCAACGTTTTGAAAGGGTGATACATGGTCGGATTTTCGGATTTTGTCGTGCGGGCGTTGCCTGCGGCTGTAGCAGGACTGGTGTTAACCTGGCCGGCATGTGCCCTGGCGGGGTTCATGTTTACGGCCATCGACGGCGGCCAGATTGACCTTGATGACTGGCGGGGTGACCCGGTTCTGGTGGTCAATACTGCCTCGCTTTGTGGTTACACCGGGCAGTATGATGACCTGCAAGACCTGCAAGATCGCTACGGTGCGCGCGGTTTGCATGTGCTCGCCGTACCGTCTGATGATTTCGCGCAAGAGCTTGGCGATGACGCCGCAGTGAAAGAGTTTTGTGACGTGAACTTTGATCTGACCATCCCGCTTACAAGCATTACCTCCGTGACCGGCGCAGACGCGCATCCGTTCTACGCTTGGATGAGGGCAAATCACGGCTTCGCGCCGGACTGGAACTTTAACAAGATATTGCTTGGGCCAGAGGGACAGGTGATCGCCACTTGGGGATCAGGACCGAAACCCACTTCGGTCTCAATCACAGACAAGATCGAGGCGCTTTTGCAGTGAACCCAGCACTGCACGGTCAATCTGATCCGCTCTTTATCGGATCCGAGGTTTATCGTGGGTCAAGCTATGGTGCGTCGCACCCGTTGCGGGTGCCGCGTGTGTCAACGGTGATGGATTTGGCGCGCGCGCTGGGTTGGCTGCCAGCCGTGCAGTTCTGTCTTAGCCCAAGGGCAAAGCCCGCAGCATTGCATATCTGGCATGACCAAAATTACATCGCAGCGTTGCAAGAGGTTGCGCAGACCGGCACTGCGACAGATGCGGACCGGCGCATCTTTGGTCTGGGCACGCTGTCCAACCCGGTGTTTCCCGATATGTTTCGCAGGCCCGCAACAGGGGCGGGTGGTGTGATGCTGGCGGCAGAATTATTGGCACGGCAACCGGGGGTGATTTATGTGCCCGGCGGTGGCACCCATCACGGGATGCCGGGCTATGCCAATGGGTTTTGCTATTTGAACGATCCGGTGCTTGGCATTCTGACCCTGCAGCGCGCAGGCGTGCGGCGCATCGCTTATGTCGATATTGATGCCCATCACCCTGACGGTGTGGAGCATGCCTTTGCAAACGATCCCGATGTTTTGATGATATCGGTCCATGAAGCCAAGCGTTGGCCGTTCACTGGTGCGCTGGGCGACAGGGGTTGTGGCAACTGTTTCAACCTGCCTGTGCCGTCTGGGTTTAATGATACCGAAATGCGGTTGGTGCTGAAGGATTTGATTTTGCCGCAGCTGGCCAGATTTGCGCCTGCCGTGGTTGTACTACAATGCGGCGCAGATGCCCTGCTGGAGGATCCGTTGTCGCGGCTGGCGTTGTCCAACAATGCCCATTGGGATGTGGTGTCTGCTTTGCACGCAATGACCAAACGGTTCCTTGTGCTGGGTGGCGGTGGGTACAACCCTTGGTCAGTGGCACGCTGTTGGACAGGGGTCTGGGCCACAGTTTCCGGTCGGACGATCCCCGATGATTTGCCCGAAGGCGCGCAAACCATTTTGCGGGGCCTGAGTTGGGGGGGCGGTGCGCGGCCACTCCCGTCCGAGTCGATGCTGACCACCCTGCGCGACCCGCCCCGCGAAGGGCCGGTACGGGCCGAAGTCGCAGACAGCATTGCAAAACTACTGTCCCGCAATTGACAGCACCGGTGGCCGCCTGCCTGGCCAGTCAGTTGCAAGGTGGTAGGCCTGCCCCATGGCCAGAATGTGGGCGTCTGATCCTGTCGGGCCGAAAAGCTGCATCCCCATCGGCAAACCCTGCGTGCCAAATCCGGCAGGTAGGGCTAACGCGGGTAAGCCTGCAAGGCTGACCGGGATCACCACTTCCATCCAGCGGTGATAGGTATCCATCGCATGGCCGTTGATGCTTTGCGGCCAGCGCCATTCGGCGGGAAATGGCCACACCTGCGCCGAGGGCAGGACCAGCGCATCATAGGTCTGAAACAGGCGTGCGGCACAGGCATACCACTGCGATCTGGTAACAGATGCGGCGTGAATAGCGGCGGCAGACAAGGCAAGGCCTTGTTCCACCTCCCACTGGGTTTCGGGCTTAAGCTGCGCGCGCTTGATCGGGTCTGCGTAAAGATCACCCTTCGCGCCCGCGTTCAGCATGGCGCGCAACGTGGTCCATGCTTGCCAAAGCGCGCTGGCGGAAAACGGCGGCGGCACAGGTTCAACAATCGCACCCTGATCTTCAAATACCCGAAGCGCCGTTTCACAAAGATCCGCTATCCCCGGCTCAAGGCGGTAGGCCCCGCCCCAATCGCCCAGCCAGCCAATGCGTTTGCCGCGCAGATCGGGGACAAGCCTATCGGCATAGGGCTGCACATCACGCCCAAACGGCACCTCCGGGTTCTCACCGGCCATCACCTGCAAAAGCCGTGCGATATCCTCTACGGTGCGCGCCATCGGGCCTTCGGTGGCTAAGGTTGCCAAAAACGTATCACCCACCGCATCGCTTGGCACCAAACCCCATGTCGGGCGAAAGCCATAAACGTTGCAAAATGCCGCCGGGTTGCGCAAAGACCCCATCATATCAGACCCGTCGGCCACAGGCACCATCCGGGCTGCCAGCGCCGCCGCCGCCCCACCCGATGATCCGCCAGCACTGCGCGTCAGATCATAGGGGTTGCGCGTCACCCCGTGTACCGGGTTGAAACTGTGCGATCCGTGCCCCCATTCCGGCGTGTTGGTTTTACCGATGATAATGGCCCCCGCCGCGCGCATACGGGCGACGATCAGATCATCGCCGTCCGGCACATGATCGGCAAACAGCGGCGATCCATAGGTCGTGCGCAGCCCCTTGGTGGCGAGCAGGTCTTTCACCGCCAAAGGCAAGCCACGCAGCCAGCCACGTGGTGCCGCATCGTCCGCACGCCGCGCTTCCCGCATCAGCTCGTCAGCATCACGCAGGGAGATGATTGCAGTCAAAGCACCGTTCACCGCCCCTATCCGCGCCAGATGATCGGCCATAACCTCGGACGCGGAAATCTGGCGCGCCGCTATCATCCGTGAAAGGTCAGATGCGCAGTGGTCGCAAAGGCTCATGGCGCACGCTTTTTCTGTTCAAAAATATCCCGGGGGGTTGCGGTTGGTGCGCCATTGGTTCGAGAACCAACCGACGCGGGGGGCTGGCCCCCCCGCTTTGGGCGACGCGGCCCCGCAGGGCCACGGCGCAATTCACTTCATCAATTCCGTCCAGATCGCGGTGTTGTATTCCGCAGCCTTTGGCGAACAGGTAGGAATGAACTGACCCAATGCCAAGAACTCTTCCGGGATCGCCACTTCGGGGGCTGTTTTCATATCATCGGGCATAAACGCCTCAGACCCGGTGATGCCATTGCCATAGCGCGCAAAGGCCGACAGCATCGCAGCATTTTCCGGTAGCATGATGAAGTCCATGAATTTATAGGCTTCCTCGACGTTCTTGGCTTCCGACAACAGGGTCACCGAATCCATGAACAAAAGGTAGCCTTCCTTCGGATAGCCAAACTTGACATCGGGGTTCACCAATCGGGCGCGCATGATTGCGCCGTTCCAATACATGGACGCCGACACATCATTGGTCGCCATCTTGTCTTCCATGCCGTAATCCATGCTCATCCATTTGGGCTTGGCGGCGGTCAGAAGATCGCGGACTTTTTTCAGAACTTCCGTATCCTCAGTGCAAACTTCGCCGCCCACATAAAGCGTGGCCATGCCGATGGCATCCATCATTTCAGGCGTCACATTGACCTTGCCGACCAGCTCGGCTGGTGGATCAAGAAAGATCGACGACGTGTTGATATCGCCTTTGTAAACGGCCGTATTGACGCCCACCCCGGTAGACCCCCACAACCACGGCACTGAGTTTTTGCGGCCCGCATCCCAGACCACATCCATCCAGCGCGGCTCGATGTTGGCATGGTTTGGAAGTTTAGACAGGTCCAGCGGCTGAATTAGCCCTTTTTCTGCAAAGATCGGGATAAAGCTGTTCGACGGCACCACCAGATCAAAGCCGTGGCCGCCCGCCTCGATCTTGGCCAAAGCCTCATCGTTGCTGCTATAATCGGTCACGGTGACTTTGATACCGGTTTCAGCTTCAAATTTTGCCAGCAGTTCCGGGCTGGTGTAATCGCCCCAGTTGTACAGTTGCAATTCGCCCTCGGCATGGGCGGCAAGGCTGCCCATAAAGCCGATGGCAGTGGCCAGAAGTAGTTTCTTCATCGTTGTCTTCTCCGTTGTTGGACGTTGTAGGTACGGGTTCAATTCCGCTTTCGGGTGAGTAGAAAGAACAAACTAAGCAGCACAACCGTCAGCGCCAGAAGCACTGTCGAAATCGCGTTGACATCGGGCTCAGTGCCGCGCCTGAGCTGGCCCAGCATATAGGTGGGCAGGGTGTCTTGGCCGCCGGATTTGACGAAGGTGGTGATCACCACATCATCCAGCGAAATCACGAAAGCCAACATACCGCCCGCCATGATGGCCGGGGCCAGCAGGGGCAGTGTAACCCGCCGAAAGGCTTGCCATGGCGATGCGTAAAGGTCTGCCGCGGCATTCTCAAGGCTCAGATCCATGCTTTCCAGTCGCGCTTTGATGGGCAGATAGGCAAAGGGAATGCAGAACGCCGAATGCGCAAGGATCAGATAAAGCAATCCCTGATAGCCGGTTGCCACCTTGATGGCGGCCACAAAAATCAGCAGCGAAATCGCCGTCACAATATCGGGCACCATCAGGGGCTGGTTGATCATCGCAGAAATCAGGCTTTTGCCCCGAAATGGCCCGGTGCGGGTGGTGCCAAGTGCTGCCATGGTGGCCACGGTGGTGGCAATCAGCATGGCGCAGGTGGCTATGGTCAATGATCGCAGCGCCGCCTCTTGCACGATGTCATTTGACCAGGCTTGTTGGTACCAACGCAGTGAAAACCCTTCCCAAGCCGACACGGTTTTGCCTTCGTTGAACGAATAGATCACCAACGTCACGATGGGGGCGTAAAGCACGACAAACACGATGGTCGCGATGGTGGAAAACCCCGGCAAGCGCGATGCGGAAAAACTGCGGTCAGCCACGGGCGGCCCCCCGATTGGTCAGACGGGTGTAAAACACCAATGCGATCATCACGATGATCAGCAAGGTCATGCCAAGGGCGGCCCCCAAGGGCCAGTTGCGCCCCTGACCGAATTGCAAATCAATCAGGTTGCCAACCATCAGGTTCTTGCCACCCCCCAGAATGCGCGGAATGACATAAGCCCCGATGGACGGAATAAACACGAGGATCGAGCCTGCAATGATGCCCGGTTTCACGATGGGCAAGATGACCCTGCGCAAAACCTGGCCCCTGCTTGCGTAAAGATCATAACCCGCCTCCAGCAGGCGCATATCGAAGCGGTCTATCGCGGCAAAGATCGGCAGCACCATGAACGGCAAATAGACATAGGTCATGCCAATGAACACGGCCGTATCGGTGTATAGAATTTGAATAGGCGCGCTGATGGCCCCCGCCCAGATCAGCAAACTGTTCAAGATGCCGTCGTTGCGAATAACCTCGTTGATCGCAAAGGTGCGGATCAACAGGTTGGTCCAAAACGGAATGGTGATCAGAAACAACCACAAAATGCGCGTCTTGACCGGTTTGGTGGCAATGAACCATGCGGTGGGAAAGCCCACCAAGGCCGTGATCAGCGTGGTCATCAGCGACAGTTTCAGCGACCGCAACAAGATCGTCAGATGCGCGTCGGCAAGCGCGTAGGTGCCCGGCTCGAATATGTCTTCGGTCAACAGAATGCCACGCCAGCCATTCAGCGAAAACTGCCATGTGACGTTGCCATATTCCCCGGGCGTCAGGAACGAATAGACCACCATGATCATCAATGGCCCGGCCGCGGCCAGCGTCAGCACGACAAGCGCAGGGGCAGAGAGAAGCCAGTTTTTGCGGGCGATGCTTCCTGCCTGTTCGGTGCTTTGTGTCATGCCGCTAATCCTGCAGCACTTGCGCGGCACCGGGCGCAAAGCTGATCGCGACATTGGCCCCAATTTCCAACCCCGCCTCGCCCATCGCGGGGCTTTGCAGGCGGGCAACAAGGGCCGAGCCGTCCGCCAGCACCAGATGGCAATGGGTGTCGGTGCCAAAGTACACCCAGTTGGTGATGGTGGCAGGAATTGCGCCCGGACTGTCCGCCGCTTGCAAGCGCACCTGTTCGGGGCGGATGGCAAGGGTGACTTTGGCCGCGCCGTATTGTCCGTCAACCGCAACAGTCGCGCCACAATCCAGCTGAACGCCACCGGGCACCGTAAGCCCCGGTAGAAAGTTCGTCTCGCCGATAAAGCTTGCGACAAAGCGGTTTGCGGGCCGGGTGTAAATGTCGCGCGGCGTGCCCATCTGCTGGATTTGGCCCGCCGACATGACAGCAATCCGGTCTGACATGGTCAGCGCTTCTTCCTGATCATGGGTCACGAAAATAAACGTAATGCCAGTTTCCATCTGCAGGCGTTTCAACTCGATTTGCATGTCTTTGCGCAGTTTGGCGTCCAGCGCCGACAGGGGTTCATCCAGCAGCAACACCTTGGGCTTGGGGGCCAAGGCACGCGCCAGTGCCACGCGCTGTTGCTGACCACCGGAAAGCTGGCTTGTTTTGCGGTCTGCCATCGCCTGTAACTTCACCAAGGCAAGCATTTCGGCGACGGTGGCTTTGACCTCGGCCTTTGGGCGTCCCTGCATTTGCAGACCAAAGCCGATATTCTGTGCCACAGTCAGATGCGGAAACAGCGCATAGCTTTGAAACACCGTGTTCACCGCGCGCTTGTTGGGCGGCAGGTTGGTGATATCTGCGCCGTCCAGCAGAATTTGCCCGGACGTTGGCGTCTCAAACCCGGCAATCAGGCGCAGCAATGTGGTTTTGCCACAGCCCGATGGCCCCAAAAGGGTGAAAAATTCGCCCTGCCTTATGCTGACGGAAACATCGCTTAACGCGCTATGGGTGGATGCACCTTGCCCAAAGACCTTGACGGCATTTCGGGCTTCTACTGCAATCTTATTGGGCACTCGCTACTCCCGCCAGATTATTTTGATCATATTGGCGGGTGGTTTCGCGTTAAGCAAGAGTTGTCAGACATCCATACGCATAGCAAGGCGGGCTTACGCATAGCCGGATGGGCGAAGGTGGGCCCAAGGGGCGGCATGCTCAAGTTCTGCGCAAAGAGCGATCAATTGTTCGTCCTGACCGTAAGGTGCTGCAAGATGAATGCCAACGGGAAGGCCGTTCGCCGCGGTGCCAAGCGGCAGGGATGCGGCGGGTTGGCCTGACGCGTTGAAAATCGCGCAAAACGGGGAATATGCGAAAACGCCGTCAGGGCCGGTGCGGTAGGCCAGATAATCATCGGTGTTATGCGCGAAACGGCCCACTTTGGCGGACGGTTCTGCCAAAGTGGCGGTCAATAGGATGTCATAGCCGGCGCCAGAGTCGGGTTCAAAGAACGCGGCCATTTGGCGCCCAAAGGCATGAATTTCGCCAACCGCGTCCAAATACCGGGTGGGGGAAAGGCGTGCCGCATAGGCCAATGCGCCGCGCCCGACAGCCTCGATCTGATCCGGGGTTGGGGCTTTGCCATGCAGCGCCTTTTCAATCGACAGGGATGTGCCAACGGCGACGATATCTGTCCAGGCGCGCATCATCATGGGCACATCAGCAGTGGGGCGGGCGGGCATTACATGGTGGCCAAGGCTTTCCAGCAGCTTTGCTGTTGCTAGCACTGCGGCGCGCACTTCCGGGTGAATGGCGTCACCTGTCAGCGTGGTATCGCACAGTGCCACACGCATCCGGCGCGGTGGGCGGCTGATCGCCTGCGCATGGCCCTGCACCAATGACGGGGCCGCGTAGGGCGCACCCAGATCAGCCCCTTCGCAGGCATCCAGCATCACTGCCGTATCGCGCACCGAGCGGGTCAGAAAGCCGTCAATCGCCATACCGGCCCAGCCCTCGCCCGCGAACGGCCCGTCTGGCAGCCGCGCGCGGGTGGGTTTGAAGCCAAAAAGCCCGCAGGATGACGCGGGGATGCGCACAGACCCCCCGCCATCCGACCCATGCGCCATCGCCACCATACCCGCGGCCACCGCAGCCCCCGCCCCCCCGGATGAGCCGCCCGATGTATGATCAAGGTTCCACGGGTTGCGCGTGGGACCGCCATAAACCGCACTTTCCGTGGCCGGGCCGATGCCACCTTCGGGGGCTGTCGTGCGCCCGAATGTGACCACGCCGGTCGCACGGATCCGGTCAAAAATAGCCGAATTGCGCGAATAGCGCGTGTTGGCGAACAATCTTGATCCGTTGTGCGATGGAAAATCAACCGCTTCGCAGCCAAGGTCTTTGATCAGGAAAGGCACGCCCCGAAAAGGCCCGTTGGGCAGGCCCGCCTTGATCGCGGCGCGTGCGACACTTTCCTGTATCAGCACAACGGCGTTCAGCGCGGGGTTATGTGCTTCTACAGCGCCAAGTGCCGCGTCCAGCAACTCGGTTGGTGACACATCCCGTCTGGCAACCAATCCCGCCAGTTCTGTTGCGTCCGCGCGGCCAAAATCACCCAGCATTCAAACTCTCCCATTTTTTGCAATGGTGTCGGGGAATGGTGGGATGGTCCACCCCCAATTGGCCCCGCGCAGTGGGGGCAGATCGAAAAGCCTATACCTTAGCGGAGGTGCGCGTTGTGCTATCCAGCACCCGCTGGATTTCTGCCGCAGCCACATCAGGCGTCACCGGTTTGGCAAGATAGCCGTTTATCCCGGCATCAATATATTGCTTGCGATGATCGCTTAATGTGTTTGCCGTCATTGCGATGACCGGCACATGGCCGATGGGCTGCGGCAGTTTGCGCAGGGCAAGGAAAGTTTCAATCCCGTCCATGTCCGGCATATTCATATCCAGCAACACAAGATCAATGCCACCATCAGCGATGATGTGCAGGGCAATGGCACCGCTTGGCGCCTCGATCGCATCTGCCCCGAAATAACGCAAATAAGTGACCGCCACCAACCGATTGGAGGCAATATCGTCGACCACCAGAACCCGTCGTCCAGTCATGTCTATTGGTGATGTGGATGTTGGCGCCAGCGTCACCTTGGGCGGAAAGGTTTCATCCAAACCAAGCGTCAGCACGAAATGCGCGCCAGTTGGGTGGCCAATTTTTGGCTGTTCCAACCGCAGATCACCGCCCATCTGCTGCGCAAGCGACCGCGTAATTGACAGGCCCAACCCGGTGCCAAGACTACTGCCCGGCCCCCGCACAAAGGGCTCGAACATGGCTGCGGCCTGATCTGGGGCAATTCCCGGCCCGGTATCAACCACTTCAATCCGCAAAAGCGGTCTGTCGTCATCATCTGCGCTGCGCCGTGCGCGCACCAAAATCTGGCCCTGAGGTGTATTTTTCAGCGCGTTCGAGAGTAAATTAGACAGGCATTGCCGCAGCCGCTGCGCATCAAGCAAGACCCAAGCGGGCAGCGTTTCAGGCAGGTCCAACACCAAGGCAAGCCCCGCCTCTTCCATCTGTGGGCGAAACAAGGCTGCAGTGGATGCAATCTCTTGTCGTAAGGCGCAGGCCTGTTTGCGAATTGGCAAATGCCCGCCCTGAATGGCTGACATATCCAGAATATCGTCAAGGATGGTGGATAGCCCCTCGGCGGAACTGATCAAAACCGACAACCTCTCGACGCTGACCGGATCATTTGTGCGGCGCAATTCGGCATGCCCCATGCCAAGAATGGCATTCAGGGGCGTGCGCAGCTCGTGGCTCATTTGTGCAAGGAAAGTGCCTTTCGCGGCGTTTGCGGCTTGGGCTTCGGCGCGGCCTCGTGCGGTTTCCTGATGCAGGCGGTTGTTGGAAATGATCGCCCCCAGTGCATACCCCAGCCCTGCAAGGGCACAAACTGTGGTAAAGGCAAGCGAGGCAAGGTCGCCTTTATTGATCCATAACAAGCTGTTAGATGTTACGGCGGCCAAAGAGATTGCGGCGAAACCAGTTAACCCCATCGGTAAATGAATGGCCCGCACGGTTGACACATGCATGATCGAGGTCACCGCAAGGCCAACGGCGAAGGCCTTCATATAGGGGCCATCAACATGCCAAATCATCGCAGGCAATATTGAAAACGCCATTTCCAACATGAAAACCCAGATCAAACATCTGCGGTAGCGGGCCGGGTCGGCGGTGGGATCAAGGTCCTTCAGGGCGCGCGCGCTCATGATCTCACCAAACAGATTGGTGGCGTAACAGACCAGAATAACGGACAGGGGCAAGAAAAGGCTGGCCAAGCCATAGGCAAGCGTTGTCGTGGCCAGCCGGATCGGGGCCTCTTTCATCAAGATGCGGTATTGGCGGCCAAGCTCATCCCGCAGCGCCGCTGTGTTGGTAAAGGACATCGCAGGCGTTAGGGCGGGGTCACTGTTTTCCATAGTTCATATACCGGCTGGGGGGGGGTGGCAGGTCAAGCCTGCCATCGTTAGCGCGACATTACGGCCCAGTTGCGGCAGGATTTATGGCAATATCTTGCACTATCTTTCCGGTTGCCCGGCTGAAAATCAAAATACGATTGTCTGTGGTGACCACGGCATACCACGCGTCTGCTTGGGTAAAGGCCTGCGCCGACGCGCCGTGTGGCAAGGTGATTTGATCTGGAAGAGGAAGACTTGCCCGCATCGCCCCCGGCATCCGGGTGACAAGCAGTGCGACCACGGTTATGACACCGATAATCATCGTCATTGTCAGCACAATGACGAGTCCCTTAAGAAACCGAAGCGAGGGCGGAAGCCCGGTCTCTGGCGGAGCGCGATCCATGGCAACCCTTTCTGACCCGACGCCTGCATATCTGTGCGTCACTTTGGGGGATGATCCCCCCGCCCGCCTTGATAAGGCGCTTGCGGCGGCGGTGCCAGAGGAAGCGTCGCTTTCAAGGTCGCGTCTGATGCGGATGATTGCGGAAGGGGCGGTATCAAAGGCCGGGGCGGTGATTGACGATCCCAAAGCCAAGGTGGCGGCGGGGGATGAGTTTGTTCTGCGTCTGGACGAAGCGGTGGATCTAGAGGCGGTGGCGCAAGACATCCCGCTGTCGGTGATCTGGGAAGACGGCGATCTGATTGTGATCGACAAGCCGGTGGGAATGGTGGTGCATCCCGCCCCCGGCACACCGTCGGGCACGCTGGTGAACGCGCTTTTGCATCATTGCGGCGATACGTTGTCTGGGGTGGGCGGGGTCAAGCGGCCCGGCATCGTGCACCGGATCGACAAGGATACGACAGGGCTGCTGGTGGTCGCGAAATCGGACCGCGCGCATCACGGGTTGGCGGCGCAGTTTGAATCCCATGCCGTGACGCGGCATTATCTGGCGGTGGTTCACGGGGTGCCGGATGCGGCCGATCCGCGGATCAGGGGGTTGCGGGGGATCAGTTTTGAGGCGGGCGGCATCCTGAAGATATCAACGCATCTGGCCCGGCATAAAACCGACCGGCAACGGCAGGCGGTGGTGCCGGATCATATCGGTCGGCACGCGATCACGCGGGTGCGGGTGGAGGAACGGTTCGGGGCGGCGTCGCTGGTGAATTGCTGGCTGGAAACCGGGCGGACGCATCAAATTCGCGTTCATATGAGTTATGCGGGGCATTCGTTGGTCGGGGATCAGACTTACGGGGGGCGGCGGATTCTGGCGGGGAAGTCGTCGGGAGAGGTGGCCGCAGCAATTGGAAACGCGTTCTCCCGGCAGGCGCTTCATGCTGCGAGTTTGGGGTTCGATCATCCCGTTTCGGGGGAGAGGCTGGAATTTTCGTCGCCTATCCCCACCGATATGGCGGGGCTAATTGCAGGGCTGAGGGCAGGGGTGTAACACGCGTGTTATAGATAGTAATATGTTGATATCGTTTAATTAAGTAGTTTATATTAAGTGGCTTTTAACAGTTCCGACCTGACTAACACGCCCCACATTACCGCTTGCCAAACCCCGATTGCAGGAAAAACGGCAGGGCGGTTTGGTGGTTGCCAATCCCGGTTGCGTCGTCTCGGTACTTGCCTGCGTCGTGTAAAGCGGCGTCGGGGAGGTGATCATGGAGGCGACGTTGGTTGTGGGCCTGTTCGGTCGCAGAGGTGCCTGCGCGCAGGTCTGCGCTGAGGCGAGAGAGCCAGCGACGGGCGTGGATGCTGGCGGTTTGCGAAAAGCGGGCGGTGGCGTCGGTGGCGGACATGATGTGTTCCTTTACCAGTTTTGCGGAGTGATGTGGCCGGGTCGTGTGATTTAGAAATAGCCTGAGCGTGATTTTCTTGCTTGAGTTTCGCTTGCGTATTTCATGTGGATTTTCTGCGGAATCGGTTAGCATTGCCCATGATTGTTGAGTTTTCGCCTTTTCAGCTGGACACGGACCGCGCCGAACTTGCCGGGCCAAGCGGCGTGATTGCGGTGGAGCCGAAGGCGTTTGCGCTGTTGTGCTTGCTGGTAGAAAACCCAGACCGGGTGATCAGCAAGGACGAAATGATCGCAGCGGTTTGGGGCGGGCGGTTCATTTCGGACGCGGCGGTTTCAACGGCGTTAAAGCTGGTGCGCCGCGCGCTGGGCGATGATGGTGTGGCGCAGCAGTTTGTGAAAACCGTGCGCGGGCGGGGGCATCGGTTTGTGGCCCCGGTTCGGATTGTATCGGCGGCGAAGGTTCCTGCCGCCGTTCGTCCAGAGGGCTTGCCCGGTGTGCCTGATCAGCGCGGTGAGCGGCCAACGCTGGCCGTGTTGCCCTTCGGGCAGATGGGGCTGCCCGGCGCCTTTGCCACCTTGGGCGATGCGATTCCGGCAGAAATCATATCCTCGCTTGCGCGGTTGCGCTGGTTGCGGGTGATTGCGCGGGAATCGACCTTTCGGTTTCGCGGTGACGGGGTCGACCTAGGCGTGATCCGGTCGGTGCTGGGGGCGGGGTTTTGCCTGTCTGGCCGGGTGGAGGTGTTGGCAAAGCGTTTGAGTGTCAGCGTTGATCTCGTCGATACCGGCACCGGGGCGCTGATCTGGTCGGATCATATGGAGGGGCCAATAGACGGTGTTCACGCCATGCGCGCGGATATTGTGTCGGCGGTGATTGCGGCGCTGGATCTGCAAATTCCGGTGGCCGAGGCGGCGCGGGCGCGGTCAAAACCCATTGAAGCGCTGGATGCATGGGAAGCCTATCATCTGGGGATGAGCCATGTTTATCGGTTCAATGCGCGCGACAATTCCCTTGCGGCGGGGCTGTTTCGGCGGGCGACCGATCTGGACCCCGGTTTTGCGAGCGCCTATGCCGCGCGGTCTTTCACAAGCTTTCAGGACGTGATCATGGGGTATGATCCGGACCGGCCTGCGGCATTGGCACAGGCACAGGCCGAGGCGGAGCGCAGCGTAGAACTGGACCCGCTGGACCCTTACGCAAATATGGCGATGGGGCGGCTTGGCATTCTGACGGGACGGCCGCAAGATGGGATCGGCTGGATTGACCACTCATTGGAGCTAAGCCCAAGTTATGCCAAGGGGCATTATTCGCGTGGTTTTGTGCAGGTTTTGTGCGGCAATTCCGCAGAAACGCGGGTTGCGATCAACATGTCGATGCGGCTAAGCCCGCTGGACCCGATGCTGGCACCGATGCGGATGATGCGGGCGCTGTCGTTCGCGTTGGACGGGGATTACCGGACTGCGGCGGATTTGGCTGTGCAATCGGCGCAGATATCGCGCGGACATTATATTGGTATGATGAACACAGTTGCGCTGTGCCAATTAAGCGGCCAGCCAGAACAAGCGGCCTATTGGGCGCGGATCGGGCGGGAAAGTAAGCCTGATGTCTCAATCAGGTTGTATTCGCTGGCATTTCCGATGGAAAACGCCCGGTTTCGCGCGATTATGGCCGATGCCTTGCGCAAGGTTGGGTTTCCGGACTGACGCGCAACATGATGTCAGATGCAGGGTCCATCGGCCAATAATGGCCGATCCTTTGCGCCATGCTGCAGCTGCATTGTTTGCTATTGCAGCAATTTGAGGCCGGGTGTATTCTGCATATCCGCTGCTGACGCAGTAACCTTTGGAGCATCCGCGATCCTGCAAGGATCATATCGGAAGTGTCACCACGACCGCGCATTGCGGTCTTAGTGCCAAAAAACAAAATCATGAAAACATCAAACACACCCGAAGGCAGCTTTGCTGCCAGTAATTCATTGCGCTTTTTCGATGACGAAGAGCGTGACATCGCAGATTATCTGAAAGAGGAAGGAGATACTCCGCCCACCCAAATGCACAAAGCGGGCTTTGCGGCCCTGTTCATCGGTGCCGTTGGTATTGTTTATGGCGATATTGGCACCAGCCCGATCTATGCCTTTCGGGAGGCGCTGAAGGCGGTTTCAGGCGATGGTGCCGCAGTGCCCGAAGTGTTGGGCCTGCTGTCCATCCTGATCTGGACGCTGATTTTGATTGTGACAGTGAAATACGTGGCTGTTTTGCTGCGGGCGGACAACCGCGGCGAGGGGGGTATCCTTGCAATTTATACCCTGGTGCGGCTGGCAATTGGTCATAAATCCCTGCCAGTTTTGCTGTTGGCCATTGCGGGGGCCGCACTTTTTGCGGGCGATGCAATCATCACCCCGGCAATTTCTGTGCTGTCTGCGGTGGAAGGCGCGGGCTTGATTGTGCCTGCCTTGTCTGCGTGGGTGGTGCCCGCAACATTGGTGATCCTGACCTTGTTGTTTGTCGTGCAATCGCGCGGGACAGCGGTCATTTCAGCTGCTTTTGGACCGATAACGCTGCTGTGGTTTCTGGCACTTGCGGGATTGGGCATCTGGCATATTGCAGCCGCGCCGCAGGTGTTGGCTGCGTTTAACCCGGTGTGGGCGGTGCGGTTTCTGACCGGGAATCCGGGGATAGCCTTTGTCGTGATGGGAGCGGTGTTTCTGGCCGTCACCGGGGCTGAGGCGCTATATGCCGACCTTGGCCACTTTGGCCGCAAACCCATTGTTGCGGCGTGGCTGGTGGTTGTTTTTCCGGCGCTTGTGCTGAACTATCTTGGGCAAGGCGCATTGGTTTTAAGCAATCCTGCGGCCATTTCCGACCCATTCTTTCTGATGGCACCGGAAAGTCTGCTGCCTGTGCTGGTGCTGTTGGCAACTGCGGCAACGGTCATCGCATCGCAGGCGGTGATTTCTGGGGCGTTTTCGATGGCGCGCGGGGCCATTCAGTTGGGGCTTTTGCCGCGTCTGCGGGTGCGCCACACCTCGGCCGGGCAAAGCGGGCAAATCTACATCGGAGCGGTCAACTGGATGCTTTTGATCGGAGTGATCTGGCTTGTGATATCGTTCAAAAGTTCGGGTTCGCTTGCGTCGGCCTACGGTATTGCAGTGACAGGGACCATGGTCGTCACCACATTGCTTTGGTTGCTGTATATGGTGAACACCAAGCGGCTGTCTTTGCCGGTGGCCCTTGCGCTTGTGGCCCCGGTAGGGTTGCTGGAGCTGGTCTTTCTGGCGGCGAACCTGTCAAAAATCCGTGATGGTGGATATGTTCCGGTGCTGATGGCACTGGCTTTGGGCATTGTGATGTGGGCTTGGTGGCGCGGAACCCAGCAGCTGCTGGGTATAGCGCAGAAAAGCAAGATTGGACTGATCGGTTTTGCAGAGCAAATGGAAAAAAGTTCGGCCCATGTTATTCCGGGGACCGCGTTTTTCCTGGCATCCGATTCTGCTGCGGTGCCATCTGCCTTGTTGCACAATCTGAAACATAACAGGGTGCGGCATGAACAAACGGTGTTGTTGACGGTCGAAACCCTGCGGGTGCCAACGGCAACGATGGAGGAGCGTGTCAGTCTTGAGCGGTTAACGCCGGGATTTGTGCGCCTTACGCTGCGGTTTGGTTTCATGGAAACGCCGAACGTGTCACGCGCCCTTGGGCAGGCCCGAAAGGCCGGGCTTGCCTTTGACGTGATGACGACGACGTTTTTTCTGGGCCGCAGGCGGTTTGTGGTGGTGGGGCCGTTCGGCATTGGTCGGGTGTTCGACCAGATTTTTGCATTCCTGTCGCGGCTGTCTGCCGACCCAACAGAATACTATCATTTGCCGCGCAACCGCGTTGTGGAATTGGGCGAACGGACAGCAATTTAGAAATTGCAAACCTGGGGGGCAACCAAATGGCTTGCCCCCCATCACATGCCCGTGACCCCAATGTTGCAAACCTTAACATGCGACGGAACCATATTCATCTGACGTTAGTTAAATAGTGCTACGTCCCCATCTTGCGGGGGCAGGGCGCGATATATAAATTACGCAATCGCGGTGCCGAACATCGGGCTGCGACATATCAGGGGGCGACAATGAGCACCTATACCAATCTTCCCGCACCAAGCCCGGAACAGGGTTTGAACCGCTACATGCAGGAAATTCGCAAATTTCCGCTGTTGGAGCCGGAAGAAGAATACATGCTGGCCAAAAGCTGGGTGGATCATCAGGACAGCAAAGCGGCGCACCGGATGGTGACAAGTCATTTGCGGTTGGCGGCCAAGATTGCGATGGGCTATCGCGGTTACGGTTTGCCGCAGGCGGAAGTGATTTCCGAGGCGAATGTCGGCCTGATGCAGGCGGTCAAACGGTTTGACCCGGAAAAAGGCTTTCGTCTGGCGACCTATGCGATGTGGTGGATCAGGGCGAGCATTCAGGAATACATCCTGCGGTCGTGGAGCCTTGTAAAACTGGGCACGACATCGGCGCAGAAAAAGCTGTTTTTCAACCTGCGCAAGGCGAAGGCCAAGGTCGGCGCGTTGGAAGAAGGCGATTTGCGCCCAGAAAACGTAACGCGGATTGCGACCGATCTGAATGTGTCCGAGGCCGAGGTGATTGCGATGAACCGCCGTTTATCTGGCGGCGATGCGTCTTTGAACGCAACTGTCGGCTCAGACGGCGAAGGTACCACGCAGTGGCAGGACTGGCTGGAAGATGAAGACAGCGATCAGGCCGGTGATTACGCGGAACGCGATGAATTGGACACGCGCCGCGAACTGCTTAACGCGGCAATGGCCGCGTTGAACGAGCGGGAACGGGATGTGCTGTCGCAGCGGCGGTTGGCGGAAACCCCGGTGACGCTGGAAGAACTGTCAGAGCATTACGGTGTGTCGCGTGAGCGTATTCGCCAGATCGAGGTGCGGGCGTTTGAAAAGCTGCAGTCCCGCATGCGCGAACTGGCGCTGGGCAAGGGCATGCTTATTCCAGCGTAAGTGCATATTTGCGAATGAAAAAAAGGCCTGCTGCATCGTTTGGTGCAGTGGGCCCTTGGCGTTTTTCGAACCCGATATGTCGTTTCTGTTTGAACCTTGGCGGCACTGGGGATAGCTAGCCGCCAAGACTTGGAAAAGGGAACGCGACCGATGACGATGTTGGGCACATTTCTAAAACCGATGCACCCGGAAGGGTACCGGTTTGTGGCAATCTTTGCAGCGATTGCGCTGGTGCTGTTCTGGATCTGGGAACCGCTGGGTTGGCTGGGCACTGGTGCCACAATTTGGTGCTATTACTTTTTTCGCGATCCGAAGCGGTCTGTTCCCCAAGGCGAAGGGTTGATCCTAAGCCCCGCTGATGGCGTGATTTCGTTGATCGAACCTGCCGTGCCGCCGCTGGAACTGGGCATGGGACCGGAGGCTTTGACGCGGGTTTCGGTGTTTATGAATGTGTTCAACTGCCATGTGAACCGTGCGCCGATTGCGGGCACAGCGGTGGCAATTGCCTACCGGCCGGGCAAGTTTTTCAATGCGTCGCTGGACAAGGCCAGTGCCGACAATGAACGCAACAGCCTGCGGTTGGACCTGTCCGATGGGCGGCAGGTGGCGGTGGTACAAATCGCCGGGCTGGTGGCGCGGCGGATTGTCTGCTTTGCGAAAGAGGGGCAGGTTTTGCGCACGGGGGAGCGGTTTGGCCTGATCCGGTTCGGATCCCGCTTGGATGTCTATTTGCCAAGCGGCGTTGAGCCGCAGGTGGCGCTGGGCCAGACGATGATTGCCGGGGAGACGGTGATTGCCGATCTGGGCGCGCTTGCCCCCCGACGTATGGCGCAGGTCGAATAGCGGATGGCGGACAAGCCTGAAAAGCGGCCGCGGCGGGAACTGCCATTGGTGCAGTTGGTGCCGAATTTTCTGACGCTTGGCGCGCTGTGTGCAAGTTTGACCGCGATCCGCTTTGCCATTCAGGGTGAGGGGCAAATGGCGGTTGGCCTGATCTTGCTTGCGGCGGTGCTGGACACGCTGGATGGTTGGGCCGCGCGGCGGTTGAACAGCGAAAGCGAGATCGGGGCGGAATTGGATAGTCTGGCCGATTTTGCCAGTTTTGGCGTGGCGCCGGGGTTGATCCTGTATTTTTGGATGCTGGACGGCGAAACCGGTGCTGGGCTGGCGTGGATCGGGGTGTTGATCTACGCGATTTGCTGCGCGCTGCGTCTGGCGCGGTTCAATGTGGGCAACAACCGCGCGGCATCGGAAGGGTTGGAGCGACGGTTCTTTCGGGGCGTGCCATCGCCTGCGGGGGCGTTGCTGGCGTTTATGCCGATGTATTTTGCGTTTTTGTACCCAGATGCACCCACGCTGCCGGCCTGGGTTTTGGCGCTGTATTTGATGGGAATTGGGGGATTGATGATCAGTCAATTGCCGACTTGGTCGTTCAAATCTGTTACTCTTAAGCCCGAAAATACGCGGTATTTCCTGATCGGATTTGTGGCCCTTGCGGGCGGACTTTTGACATCACCCTGGGCCACACTGTTTGGGATTGGCCTGTGCTATGGGGCAAGTGTTTTTGCTGTCGGGCGGTTTTTGCGAAAACCCCTTGGCAAAGTGGAGGATTGATATGGAAATTCAGGCTGTTCATAAATCTTATGCGCGCTGGGCCCCGATCTATGACCAGACCTTTGGTGCAGTGACAAATGCAGGGCGCAGGCGGGTTGCAGGGCTGGCAAATGCAAAAGGCGGCAGTTTGCTGGAAGTGGGGGTCGGCACCGGCATGTCGCTGCGTCATTACAGCCCATCGCTGCGGGTAACGGGCATTGATGCCAGCCGTGCAATGCTGGAAAAGGCGCGCGAAAAGGTGCAGGTCGATGGCTATACCCATATTGAGGCATTGGCCGAAATGGACGCGCGGGCGATGAGCTTTGCCGACGACAGTTTTGATCATGTGGCAGCCCTGCACATCATGTCTGTGGTGCCGGAACCCGAACGTGTGTTGGCCGAATTGGCGCGGGTCTGCAAATTGGGCGGATGTGTTTATATCGTGAACCATTTCGCACGCGATAGCGGATTTTTGTCGGTGGTGGCAAAAGCGACGGCACCATTGGAAAACCTGCTGGGTTGGAATTCGGAATTTCAGCGGTCTGTTGTGACAGCATCACCCCGATTGCGATTGGTGCGCGACGAAAATCTGCCGCCGCTGGGCATGATGACGTTCTTGAAATTTCAGAAAGTTGCCTGAGGCCGCGCGCGAGGCTTTCGCAGCGCACGTCTGGCTGGTAGCGTTACCAGATCAAATTTGGGGGACGGATCATGCAAAAACCAGTGCGTTGGGGTATTTTGGGCGCGTCGAAATTCGCGCGTGATTTCATGGCACGCGCCATTCATGCGGCTGAAGGTGCGCAATTGGTGGCGCTTGCCACATCGGACGCTTCCCGCGCAGAGGGTTTTCAGGCCTTTTGCCCCGGTCTGCGGGTGCATGGCAGTTACGAGGCGTTGTTGGCCGACCCTGACATTGACGCGGTTTATATTCCGCTGCCCAACCATCTGCATGTCGAATGGACGCTGAAAGCGCTGGCGGCGGGGAAGCATGTGCTGACCGAAAAACCGATTGCGATGACCGCGCCCGAAATTGACCAGATCATCGCGGCGCGGGATGCCAGCGGGTTGCTGGCCGCCGAGGCCTATATGATCGTGCATCATCCGCAGTGGATACGGGCGCGGCAATGGGTGCAGGAAGGGGCGATTGGCAAAATTCAGCATGTCGATGCGGCGTTTTCGTATAACCTGACCGATATGGGAAACATCCGCGCCCGCCCG
>JANOFE010000195.1:0-3683 GCA_031413495.1 Pseudorhodobacter sp.
CACTTGCAGGCCATGCGCTTATCCCCGCCATGACCATGATAGCACCGCCGGCGGATGCGCCAAAGGACGCGATGATCAGCGGCAAGTTCACTGGCCCCGTGCGCAATGATGTGGCGGGTTCGGTCATGGGCGATACCGGGGGCAGCCATGGCAAGCGGGCGACGGGTATCAGCCTGCCCTTTGAAGGCCAGCCGTTCCAAGGCATGTCAGGTTTTGCAATGAGCCGCGCTGAGGATGGCGCGATTTATGCGCTGACCGACAACGGCTTTGGCACAAAGGCAAACAGCCCGGATGCCTTGCTGTTTTTCCACCGTTTGGTTCCCGATTTTGCGGCGGGAACTGTGGGCGTGCAGGCCACGACGTTTCTGTCAGACCCTGACCGTAAGGTGCCGTTCCGCCTTGCCTATGAAGGCACCGATGCGCGCTATTTGACGGGCGCTGATTTTGACATTGAAAGCATCCAGATCGTGGGCGGCACGGTGTGGCTGGGCGATGAATTTGGCCCCTATATCATCAACACCTCGATGGAGGGTCGCGTGATTGCGGTTTACCCGACGATGGTGGGTGAGGCGCAGCTGAAAGGCCCGGAAACGGTTGGCATTTCGGCCCTGTCCGTGGCTGGCACGGATTGGACCGTGCAACGGTCTGGTGGCTTTGAAGGCATGGCGCTGCAGCCAGAGACCGGGCTATTGTGGGCGATGCCGGAAAAGCCCTTGCTGGGCGCGGATGGCAAGCCCACGGATACGTTTTTGCAAGTGATGGCGTTTGATCCGGCAAAAGCCGCCTGGACCGGGGCAAGTTTCAAGTTTGCGCTGGCCGACGGGGCGACTGCTATCGGCGATTTCAACTTTATCGACGCGACACGTGCCTTGGTGATCGAGCGTGACAGCGGCGAAGGTGACCCGAGCCTGAAATGCGCGGGCGACCCTGCGCCCGACTGCTTTCCGGCACCGGCGATGCTGAAGCGGATTGTGTTGATTGATACGGCCACAGTGGATGCAGATGGTTTTGTGCGCCGTATCGGGCATATTGATCTGATGGATATTGCCGATCCAGACGGCTTGAACCGGCTGCCGACGGCCGCCAATCGCGATTTGGCGGGCAAGATGACCTTTCCGTTTTTTACCATCGAAGATGTGATGATGGTGGATGCCACGCATATCATGGTCGCGAATGACAATAACCTGCCCTATTCGTCGGGCCGTGCGTTGGACAAGGCCGCGGACAATGAATTTATCTTGTTGCACGTGCCAGAGTTTCTGGCGGCACGGTAGAGCCAGAACCGCAGGGGCAGGCTTGGGTCGCGCTAGTTTCCGGCGCTGAACCCTTGTCATGACACTATCGGGGACTAGCTGCCGAAGCGTTAAGGTCTCTGTTTTGATTAGTTTTTTGTTCGTGCAGTAACAAGTGCGGGATCAGGCTTTGGTGTTAACGCTTTTAGGCAGGCGGGCGCACCGGACCCTGATTTTTTTGTGCCTTGCGTGTTGGCTGGGCATGGCGATGCAGGTGCAGCATAGACGGCGCTGGATTTTTGTTACCCTGTTGATTCAATGCATTTGCTGCAGCGCAACATGATGGCAATGGACCATCGAATCGCGCCGAAATCTGGATCAAAAAAGCGAATCAATTGGCCAGTTTTGGGGCGAAATGGATCAGACCCAGACCCCGATTGGATGGTTAAGAGATTGGGTAAATTGCGAACAAAAGGGGGAAAACACTGTGATTGTTTACGATCCGCGGGCAATCGCACCAAATTCGTTACAATTTGCAAAAAACTGAATTTTACACCTGTCTAAAAGGGCTAGTCCCAAAATCCATGTTCTCAACCGGGGCGGGATATGCGAAAACTTGATGCATAGAGAGAGTGTGTGATTACAAGTTGAAGTTGTTAAACGCCAAGTGTGCCAGTGGTTTTGAGTGTAAAGCGTGCGTCAGGTTTTTTAAGTGGTTTGTCAGTAAAGAGTTTGAGTTTGCATCTGTGGTATTTTTGGTAAATTGTTGATTATAAGTGATTTTGTAGTTGTTGCAGTTGCGTAAGTGGTGCCGTGAGTGGTGTTTGTTTGAGACCAAGTTAATTTTTGTAACCCGTGCCCTGAGTAACCAGTCTTTTTTCGCGTAGTAACTTTTCGTGTCGTGACGTTGTAACGAGTGTGCCTGCCAGCGACTGTTTTGGTCGGGTGTTTGGCAGTTCTGTCCTACTGGGCGCGGCGGCCCGCCAGTTTTGGCGGCCGCTGGCCCAGAGGAACAAATAAGTAAACCTGTTCGAATATTGGGTCAGATTGACCGGAGCATAAGCCTGTTTTGCTTACAGCCGCGTCACCAACACCTTGTCGATGCGGCGATCATCGAGATCAATCACCTCAAAGCGGTGGCCTTCGGCGGTAAAGCTATCACCCAGATCGGGCAGCCGGTGGAACTGGTGCAACATCAGCCCGGCGACGGTATCATAATCGCCCGCCATGCTGCGCGGCAGGGTCATGCGTTCGCAAAATTCATCGACGGGCATCCAGCCTGCAACAAGCCATGACGCATCGGTGCGCTGGAACATGGCAGGTTCCTCTTCCTTGTGTTCAAGGAAGGTGCCGGTGATCGCCTCAAGGATATCGCCGGTGGTGATGATACCCTCAAAGCTGCCGTGTTCGTCATAGACCAGCGCCATGTGGTTGGGGGAGGCGCGCAGAATTTCGATCACCGCCAGCGCATCAGCCTTGTCAGTGACAACGGGCACTTCGCGCATCAGTTTGGCAACATCCAGCGGTTGGCCTTGCGAAATGGCAGCGAAAGCATCGGTCATATATAGAACACCGACCACTTCATCGGTATCGCGGTTGCGCACCGGGATGCGCGGGCGGCCAGAGGCGCGAATGGCAGCGATGGTTTCATCGGGTGTCGCTTGCAGATCCACGAGTTCCACATCGCGGCGCGGGGTCATCAGCGCGCGGGCAGACCTATCAGCCAGACGCATGACGCCGGACAGCATTTCTTGTTCTTCATCCTCGATCACGCCGTCATATTTGGCTTCGGCAAGGATAGTGCGCACCTCTTCTTCGGTGACGCGGGCCTTGCTGTCGCGCGACACACCCAGAAGGCGCAGCACCATGCGGCCTGACCAATCCAAAAGCCAGACGAGCGGCGAGGCGAGCCGGGCAATCCACACCATGAAGGGGGCCGCACGCATGGCAATGGCTTCGGGATTGCGCAGGGCGATTTGTTTGGGGACCAGTTCGCCGATGATCAGGGTGAGGTATGTCAGCACCACAACCACGCCGCCGACGCCAAGGGTATTGGCCCAGTCAGGATCTACGCCTTCGACGACCAGAAAGTTGGCAAGCCGCGTGCCCAAAGTTGCGCCGGAAAATGCACCTGACAAAACGCCAACCAATGTCATGCCAAGCTGAACGGAGGACAGGAATTTGCCGGGGTCTTCGCACAGGCGCAGGGCGGTGGCGGCGCGGGTGCTGCCAGCCTCGGCAATCGAGCGCAGGCGGGCAGGGCGCGAGGATACGAAGGCCAGCTCAGACATGGACAGCCCGCCGTTCAAAACGATCAGAACGACGACGATGAGAATCTCAGTCAGCATTGGGTCCGGGTGATTAGGTGGATATAGGGTAGGGATGTGCGGCAGAGGTCGCAAGAGATACCATTGATTGTTGGCGATGGCGTGCCAAAAATGCAGTGTTTTA
>JANOFE010000196.1:0-1052 GCA_031413495.1 Pseudorhodobacter sp.
CACTTGCAGGCCATGCGCTTATCCCCGCCATGACCATGATAGCACCGCCGGCGGATGCGCCAAAGGACGCGATGATCAGCGGCAAGTTCACTGGCCCCGTGCGCAATGATGTGGCGGGTTCGGTCATGGGCGATACCGGGGCCAGCCACGGCAAGCGGGCGACGGGCATCAGCCTGCCGTTTGAGGGCCAGCCGTTCCAAGGCATGTCGGGCTTTGCGATGAACCGGGCGAGCGATGGCGCGATTTATGCGCTGACGGATAACGGCTTTGGCACCAAAGCCAATAGCCCCGATGCAATGTTGTTTTTCCACCGTCTGGTGCCTGATTTTACCGCGGGCACTGTGGCCGCGCAGGCGACGACGTTTCTGTCAGACCCTGATCGTAAAGTGCCGTTTCGCATTGCCTATGAAGGCACCGATGCGCGCTATCTGACAGGGGCGGATTTTGACATCGAAAGCATCCAGATCGCGGGCGGCACCGTGTGGCTGGGCGATGAATTTGGCCCCTATATCATCAACACCACGATGGAGGGCCATGTGATCGCGGTCTACCCGACGATGGTGGGTGAGGCGCAGCTGAAAGGCCCGGATACGGTTGGCATTTCGGCCCTATCCGTGGCTGGCACGGATTGGACCGTGCAACGGTCTGGTGGCTATGAAGGGATGGCGTTGCAGCCAGAGACGGGGCTGCTTTGGGCGATGCCGGAAAAGCCGTTGCTGGGTGCGGATGGCAAGGCGACGGATACTTATCTGCAAGTGATGGCGTTTGATCCGGCAAAATCTGCATGGACCGGTGCGTCATTCAAATTTGCGTTGGCCGAGGGGGCAACCGCGATTGGTGACTTCAACTTTATCGACGCAACGCGTGCCTTGGTGATCGAGCGTGACAGTGGCGAGGGTGACCCGAGCCTGAAGTGCGCGGGCGACCCGCTGCCGGATTGCTTTCCTGCCCCTGCGATGCTGAAGCGGATTGTGTTGATTGATACGGCCACAGTGGATGCAGATGGTTTTGTGCGCCGTATCGGGCATATTGATCTGATGGATATTGCCGAT
>JANOFE010000197.1:0-6312 GCA_031413495.1 Pseudorhodobacter sp.
AGTCCAACGACGCCGAAGCCTCGGTCTATGCTTGGGTCCGCAAGGGCAATGCCAAAGACCCCGATGTGGTCGCCGTGGTCAACATGACGCCGGTGGACCGGCAATACCGCATTGGCCTGCCATCAAGCGGCCATTGGCACGAGATTCTGAACACCGACGCCGCCATTTACGGTGGTGGCAACCGTGGCAATCTGGGCGGCGTGACTACGGAAAGCAAAGCATGGCACGGCCAAAAGCAATCGGCGCTGATCGCCCTGCCGCCGTTGTCGGTCGTGTATTTGCGCAAAGCCTAAAGACGAAGGCCCGGCGGGGAGGCTGGGTCAAAGGAATTTTAAGCCGGGGGTACCCCCGCATCAGGGAGGACGGAATGCAACCAAGACCGAACGCGCGGCTTTCATCGCAGGCCATGGCCTTTGTGCTGGCAGGGGGGCGCGGCAGCCGCCTGAAAGAACTGACCGACAGACGCGCCAAACCGGCCGTGTATTTCGGCGGCAAAACCCGGATCATCGACTTTGCATTGTCAAACGCGCTGAACTCCGGCATCCGCAAAATGGCGATTGCGACGCAGTATAAGGCGCATTCCCTGATCCGGCATTGCCAACGCGGCTGGTCGTTCTTTCGCGCCGAACGCAACGAATACTTGGATATTCTGCCCGCCTCGCAGCGCGTCAGCGAAAATAAATGGTATCTCGGCACCGCCGATGCGGTCACGCAAAACATTGATATCGTTGACAGCTACGGCATCCAATACGCGATCATTCTGGCGGGTGATCACATCTACAAAATGGATTACGAGATCATGCTGCGCCAGCATGTCGAAAGCAAAGCCGATGTGACCATCGGCTGTCTGACCGTGCCCCGGATGGAAGCGACTGCTTTTGGCGTGATGCATGTCGACAAGAACATGCGCATCACCGATTTTCTGGAAAAGCCAAAAGACCCGCCGTCCATTCCCGGTGATCCGAACAATGCGCTTGCCTCGATGGGCATCTATATCTTCAATTGGGCCTTCCTGCGCGATCTGCTGATCAAAGACGCCGAAGACCCCGACAGCAGCCATGATTTCGGCAATGACATCATCCCCGATATTGTGAAAAACGGCAAGGCGGTGGCGCATAAATTTGCCGATAGCTGTGTCACTAGTGGGTTGGAGACTGAACCCTACTGGCGCGATGTGGGCACGATTGACGCCTTCTGGCAGGCCAATATCGACCTCACCGATTTCGTACCAAAACTTGATCTGTACGACAACGCATGGCCGATCTGGACCTATGCGGAGATTGTGCCGCCTGCCAAGTTCATCCACGATACCGACAAACGCCGCGGCATGGCAGTATCGTCGCTAATCTCCGGCGACTGCATCGTGTCTGGGTCCGAGGTCAGGAACAGCCTTTTGTTCACCGGCTGCCGCACCCATTCCTTTGCAACGCTCGATCATGTCGTGGCCCTGCCGCAGGTGATCGTCGGCCGCAAAGCGGAACTGACCAAATGCGTGATCGACCGTGGCGTGATCATTCCCGAAGGGCTGGTTGTCGGCCAAGATGCGGATGATGATGAAAAATGGTTCCGCCGCACCGAAAGCGGGATTGTACTGATTACCCAAGACATGCTGGATGTGCGGGCGAAAGCCTTGTCCTGATAGGGTTTTTCTGCTGAAAAGGCGGGGGTTTCACACCCCCGCTCCCCCGTGGGATATTTGTGAACAGAAAAAAGAGGGTGAGCTGCATGGAAAGTCGTGGGCGGGTTCTGTCTGTCGCATCCGAATGCGTGCCGCTGATCAAGACGGGCGGCTTGGCCGATGTTGTTGGCGCACTGCCGGGCGCGCTGGCACCGCTTGGCTGGGATATGCGGGTCTTGTTGCCCGCCTACCGCGCACTGCGACCCATGGCCAAGGGCTGGCCAGAGGTGTTCGCAGTCGCCGATTTGTTTGGGGGGCCGGGCCGGGTTTTGCACGGTGAAGTGGCGGGGCTTTCCATCTTGCTGCTCGATGCGCCGCATCTTTATGACCGCGAAGGCGGCCCCTATTCCAACGCCGCAGGCGATCACCCCGACAATGCGCAACGTTTTGCTGCCCTGAGCTGGGTTGCCGCAAGAGTTGCGCGCGATGGGTTGACCGACGGCTGGTCTCCCGACCTGCTGCACTGCCATGATTGGCAGGCAGGCTTCGCGCCCGCTTATTTGGCCTATAGCGAAGGCCGCAAAGTGGCCACAGTGATGACCGTCCATAACATTGCGTTTCAGGGCTGGGCACCTGCCTGGCAGATGGGCGCGCTGCGCTTGCCGGCGCAGCAATTCTATCCCGGCGCTTTGGAATATTTTGGCGGTCTGTCCAGCCTGAAAGCCGGGCTGGTGACGGCGGATGCCATCACCACCGTATCGCCGACCTATGCGTCTGAACTGATGCGCGCCGACTATGGCATGGGGCTGGAAGGTGTCATTGCTGCCCGTGCCGCGTCGGTCAGTGGTATGCTGAACGGCGTTGATACCGCTGTCTGGTCGCCCGAGGCGGACCCCGCCATCACGCCCTATTCGGCGAAAACGCTGAAGGATAAGGCGATCAACCGCACCGCGTTGCAAACCGAATTTGGCCTAAACGTGCCGGGGCCGCTGGCCATCGTGGTCAGCCGCCTGACCGATCAGAAGGGCATTGATCTGCTGCCCGCTGTGATCCCCGAATTCATCGAAGATGGCGGCGGGTTGTTGGTTCTGGGCTCTGGCGATCCGGTGCTGGAGGCCGCGATGCGGGCACTTCAGGCGCGCTATCCCGGCCGTGTTGCCGTGCGGATCGGCTATGACGAAGCGTTGAGCCACCGCATGTTTGCAGGCGGCGATGCGGTTCTGGTGCCATCGCGGTTTGAACCCTGCGGTCTTACGCAAATGTACGGCCTGCGCTATGGCACCTTGCCTGTGGTGGCGGCGGTGGGCGGTTTGGCTGATACCGTGATCACAGCCAACCCGGCGGGTTTGGCTGCTGGCGTTGCCACCGGCCTGACCTTCCATCCCACCGATGCGGCTGCCTTTGCGCAAGCCCTGCGTCAGTTGTTGGCGCTGCACGCTGACCAAAAGCTATGGGGCAAACTGCAACGTAACGCGATGGCGCATCCGGTTGGGTGGGAAAGCTCTGCCGCTGCCTATGCTGATCTCTACGAAAGCCTGCTTGCATGATTGACACGCCCGGCACATTGCCCGCAAAACTGCCCGGTCACAGCACGGGGCCCGGCAGGCCTTGGCCACTGGGGGCAACGTTTGACGGCGAGGGCGTGAATTTCGCGGTGTTTTCCGCCCATGCCGACCGGATCGAGCTGTGCCTGTTTTCCACCGATGGCCGCAAAGAAGTGGCGCGGCTGAATTTCCGTGAACGCGACGGCGATGTCTGGCACATCCATGTCGGTGGCCTTATGCCCGGCACATTGTACGGCTTTCGCGTGCATGGGCCGTATCAACCCGAGGCCGGGCACCGTTTTAACCCGCATAAACTGCTGCTGGACCCCTACGCCCGCCAGCTGGAAGGGCGTTTGCGGTGGTCTGACGCGCTGATGGGCTATAAGATTGGAAGCCCGCGCGGCGATCTGTCGTTTGACACCCGCGATTCTGCCTTTGCGATGCCGAAATCCGTGGTGGTCGACCCTAGTTTCAACTGGGGCGATGACCGCGCGCCGCAAACTCCGATGGCCGAAACGGTGATCTACGAGGCGCATGTCAAAGGGGCAACGGCGCTGCATTCCGGGGTGGAACGGGGCCAGCGCGGCAGCTACCTTGGTATGGCTTCGGCCCCGATGCTGGATCATTTGACCAAACTTGGCGTCACAGCGGTTGAACTCTTGCCCGTGCAAGCCTTCATGGATGACCGCTTTCTGGTGGCCAAGGGTCTGCGCAACTATTGGGGCTATCAAAGCATCGGCTTTTTCGCGCCTGAACCGCGGTATATGTCGAAAGGCTCGATCTCCGAATTTCAATCCATGGTGCGCCGGTTCCACACAGCGGGGATCGAGGTGATCCTTGATGTCGTCTACAACCATACCGGCGAAGGCGATGCCAATGGGCCAACACTGGCCTTCCGGGGCCTTGATAACCGCAGCTATTACCGCCTGATTGATGGCGGGCGGCACTATGTGAATGATGCGGGTACCGGCAATTCATTGAACCTGACGCACCCCATGGTGCTGCGTATGGTGTTGGATAGCCTGCGCTATTGGGTCGAAGTCATGCATGTTGATGGCTTTCGCTTTGATCTGGCCACCACGCTGGGGCGTGAGGCGTATGGCTTTGATCCCAACGGCGGTTTCTTTGATGCGATCCGGCAAGACCCGGTCCTAAGCCGCGTGAAACTGATTGCCGAGCCGTGGGATATCGGCCCCGGCGGCTATCAGCTTGGGGCTTACCCGCACCCGTTTTCCGAATGGAACGACAAGTTCCGCGACGGCGTGCGCCGCTTCTGGCGCGGTGATGCGGGCATTGTGACAGATTTTGCCAAACGCCTGTTGGGGTCGGCCGAGAAATTCGATCATTCGGCGCGAGCTGCCACAGCTTCGGTCAATTTCATCACCTCGCATGACGGCTTTACGCTGCAAGATCTGGTCAGTTTCACCGTCAAGCGGAACTTTGCCAATGGCGAAGAAAACCGTGACGGTCACGGCGAAAACCATTCTGATAATCTGGGCTTCGAAGGGTCCACGGCCGATCTTGCCATCCGCGCCGCCCGCGACCAGCGCAAACGCAACCTGCTGGCTACCTTGATGTTAAGCCAGGGTGTGCCGATGCTGCTCGGCGGTGATGAGTTGGGGCAAACTCAGGCGGGCAATAACAACGCCTATGCCCAGGATAATGAAACAAGCTGGCTGAATTGGGAAAACCCAAGCGACGGTTTGGTGGATTTTGTGGCTGCGCTGACGGCGCTGCGCAAAGCACATCCCGTACTGCGCCAACGGCGTTTCCTGCATGCAAGACCCCGCCCGACCGATGGCCTGCTTGATGTCATCTGGCGGCGCAGTGACGGCACTGAACCCCGCGCTGAAGATTGGCACGACCCGGCGTTTCGCTGTGTCTGCGTGGAATTGCGCATGGCTGCCGAAGGGCGCGCTGGTGCCGATGCGGTTTTTCTGGTGTTCAACACCGGGGCCGCGCAAACCCTGACCCTGCCCAAAACTGCGCCCGGTTGGCATTTGGTGCTTGATACCACAAAGCCCGGCCTTGCCCCCGCATTTGCAAAACCAACGCTCGACGTGCCCGCCCAATCTGTGCTGGTCTTTACCCCAATCCCCGCAGCCTCCGGAGGCCCCAAATGACCGTGCTCACCATTTCCACCACGGCCTTCACTGATCAGAAGCCCGGCACCTCTGGCCTGCGCAAAAAGACGGCTCAGTTCATGGGGCATCATTATCTGGAGAATTTCGTGCAAGCGATTTTCAATGGTGTGGGTGGCGTGGCGGGTAAAACCCTCGTTCTTGGCGGCGACGGGCGCTATTTCAATGACCGTGCGGCACAGGTGATCTTGCGAATGGCCGCGGCGAACGGGGCGGCGCGTGTGATCGTGGGGCAGGGGGCAATCCTGTCCACCCCGGCGGCCAGCCACCTGATCCGGCTAAACAAAACCGATGGCGGCATCATAATGTCGGCCAGCCACAACCCCGGCGGGCCGGATGAGGATTTCGGCGTAAAATTCAACATGCCGAACGGCGGTCCGGCCCCCGAGGGCGTGACAGAGGCGATGTATCAGCACACATTGTCGATCACCGACTACAAGATATTGCAGGCGCATGACGTTGATCTGGCGACCATCGGGCGCAGCAAATTGGGCGATATGATCGTCGATGTGGTGAACCCCGTCACCGATTATGCCGCCTTGATGGAAACCCTGTTCGATTTTTCAGCCATCACAGCCATGTTCAAATCCGGCCACCGCATGCGGTTTGATGCGATGTGCGCGGTCACCGGGCCTTATGCGCATGAAATCCTCGAAAGCCGACTTGGTGCTGCCCCCGGCACCGTGATCAATGGCACCCCCTTGCCAGATTTTGGCGGCATGCATCCCGACCCGAACCCGACTTGGGCCAAGGCCCTGATGGATGAAATGTTCGGCGATAACGCCCCTGATTTCGGCGCAGCCTCAGACGGTGACGGCGACCGCAACATGGTGGTTGGGCGCGGCATCTATGTCAGCCCCTCCGACAGCCTCGCCGTGCTGGCGGCAAATGCCCATCTTGCCCCCGGCTACAAGGCTGGCCTCAAGGGCGTTGCCCGGTCGATGCCCACCTCCGCCGCCGCAGACCGCGTGGCCGACGCTTTGGGGATTGGCAAGTACGAAACCCCCAC
>JANOFE010000198.1:0-4961 GCA_031413495.1 Pseudorhodobacter sp.
CCCTAACGCGCAACGAACTGGCTGCGCAGTGTTGCGTCAGATGTATTGATCCAGACCGTTTTCGGTCGCGTGTAATCGTAAACCGCCTGAAACCCGCTCTCGCGGCCATAGCCCGAGGTTTTCATGCCGCCGAATGCAGCAATCGGCGACACGGCGCGGTAGGTGTTGACCCAGACGATGCCGGCCTTGACCGCGCTGGCCATGCGCAACTGCCGCGCGCCGTCCCGGGTGAAAATGCCTGCGGCCAGCCCGTGTTCGGTTTGGTTGGCCAGCCGGATGGCATCAGCCTCATCGGTAAAGCGCAACACGCTAAGAACCGGGCCGAACATTTCAGTATCAACGATGTGCAGATCGGGGCGGGGGCAGTCGATGATCGTTGGCTGATAAAACCGGCCTGTCAGCCCGGCCACCCGCTGTCCGCCACACAGCACGCGGCCACCCTCGGCAATGGCACGCGCCACTTCACGCTCGACGCAGTCCAATTGCCCTTGGGTGCAGATCGGCCCCATTTCGGTGTCATCGGCCAACGGATCGCCGATCTTGATCTGGCCCGCCAAGGCAACCATCCGGTCCAGAAAGTCGTCTGCAATCGTGTCTTGCAACAACAGCCGCGATCCCGCCACACAGCTTTGTCCGGTGGCCCCAAAGATACCGGAAATCGCACTGTTCACAGCACTTTCCAGATTGGCGTCGTCAAACACGATGATCGGGGATTTGCCGCCCAACTCCAGCGACACTTGCGCAAAATTTTGGGTGGAATTGGCCAAAATCTGCCGCGCTGCCCCCGGCCCACCGGTAAACGATACCCGCGACACCAGCTTGTGCGAGGTCAGCACCCGCCCACACGGATCGCCATGCCCCGAGATGATATTGACCACGCCCGCAGGGATGCCCGCTGCCGCGATCAGCTTGCCAAACTCCAGCATCGGGGCGGATGCATGTTCAGACACTTTCAGCACGACAGTATTGCCAGCCGCCAATGCGGGGCCGATTTTTACCGCCGACAGAAACAGTTGCGAATTCCACGGCACAACGGCGGCGATCACCCCAAGCGGTTCGCGCCGGGTGAACACAAACATGTCGGGCTTGTCGATCGGCAGGGTCTCGCCGTGGATTTTATCGGCGCATCCGGCAAAAAAGTGAAAAAACTCGGCAATATATTTGGCCTGCCAGCGGGTTTCCTTCAGTAATTTGCCGGTGTCTACCGTCTCGATGGTGCCGAACGCCTCAGATTTCTCCAGCAATAAATCGGCCAGCCGCCGCAAACACTGGCCGCGCTGGGTGGCGGTCATCGCAGGCCACGCGCCATGGTGAAACGCCCGGTCCGCCGCCCGCACTGCCCGGTCAACATCGTCGGTCGTCGCCTCGGGGATCATCGCCCAAACCTTGCCGGTGGTCGGGTTGACGCTTTCAAACGCAGCCCCGTCACTGGCTCCCACCCATTCGCCGTCAATCAGCATTTTGTAGTGCTTCAAATCGGTCATGGGGCGGTGTTTCCCGCGCTGTGACCAGCGGTATCCGCCGGGACAATATGCGGCACGACGCAGTGATAACTGCCGTCAAGATAAGCAAGCGGGGTTGCACAGCCATCGCGCACGCTTTGGACATGGCAGATCACGATGCTGTGGCTGCCTGCCGGGATGATCTGGTCGACCAGCCCTGAGAAAATTGTCGCCCCGTCGATTTCGGGTGCAGCACCGCGAACGCCGTAATAATCAACGCCGGAAAACCGATCCTGAACCAGATGATCATCCCGGCCCGCAAAACGGTTGGCAAGGTCGGGGCGGTCTTGCGGCAACACATTGATGCAAAGATTTCCATTGGCCGCCACCGCCTCGGCGATCCGGCTGCCAGACAGCAGACACACAAGGATCATCGGTGGATCGGCTGACACCGACGAAAACGCGCTAACGGTGGCACCGTGGCATCCGGCAGACCCATCGGTTGTTACCACAGCCACGGAACTGGCCACCCGCCGCATAGAGCGCACAAATGCAGCGCGGTCCAAAGGCGCGGATCGGTTGGGTGCGGTGCTTGCCATGGGCCATCCCCTTTTGCAGAAGCGCTTACTTGTTGCCTATCTTGTCAGCCTGCGACATATTGTCATAACGAAACTTTTAGCATATTAAATTCGAAAATATCGAATTGACAGAGTGCAAAATGAACATCGTTGGGCTGCAAACCTTTGTGTCCATTGTTGAAAATGGCAGCCTTGTGCGGGCGTCAGAGCAATTGAACGTGACCCAATCCACGGTAACCGCCCGGCTGCGCACGCTGGAACAGGAACTGGGGGCAACGTTGCTGCACCGCCAGAAATCCGGGGTGACACTTACCGCGTCGGGAACCAAACTGCTTGGCTATGCCGAGATTATGATCGGCCTTTGGCGGCAAGCCCGGCAAGAAACCGCGCCGCCACAAGGAACTGAGTCCGTCTGCAATTTCGGGTGCGCCCCCGACTTGTGGCCGGGGCTTGGCAGGCAGATTTTCGACGAAGTGAATGATCGAAACCCCCGTATGGCGCTGTCCATCTGGCCGGGCGATCAGTCGGAACTTTACCGAATGCTGAGTGCAGGGCTGTTGGATATTGCGCTGACCTTTCGGTTGGCGGCCCCGGGCGATCAAACTGTTTACCGCCTGCCGCCAGACGATCTTGTCCTTTATGCCACCGAACCAGACCGACCAATACGGTTTGATCCCGGATATATTTATGTTGATCTGGGCCCCGAGTTTCGCGCCAAACATGCTTTGGCTTTTTCCGATTTCGGGACGGCAAGGGTAAACTTTGGTTCGGCAATCTGGGCCTTGAATCACATGCTGGATCATGGCGGTTCCGCCTATCTGCCGCGACGTATGGCAACGTCCCATGTTCTGGCAAGCCGTCTGTTTGAGTTACCAAATGCGCCATCATTCCAGCGCAATATCTTTTTGATCGTAAATCCGGTTGCAGCTGCGCAGTGGACGTGGATGCCGGGATTGGTAGAAAAGTTTGGTGTAAGCTAGGCTCTGTCAACTAGCCACCAACCGCTAGCCATCACCCGCAAAGCCCTTTGGCAAACGGCGGCCGTCGGTCAATGGCAGACCCGTATCGTGCAGCAGATCATTGGCCATCGCATCCGAATTTGGGCCAGCGGCCAAAATCTGTTGCCAGATATCACGAACGGCTGATGCAATCCGGGGTTCTGTGATTGCCCGCGCCGTGTGCAGCCAAATGGCAAGACCATCGCTGCTGTCATAGGCACGCTGCTTGCGAAGGGCTGCGATCTTTGCCTCAGCCGCGTTTGCAAAGCGTGTGATGGCTGGGGGTTTCCAGTCGATCATGTCGTACAAATCCAGCCCATTTGAAAGATGGAAACCGGCCCAGAATTGTGCGTGGGCAGCATGGCTGTCTAAAATATGCGGCTTCGCGCCTTCCAGTTTGGCTGACAAGGCCACCGCCTCATCGACCAGCGCTGTTATGGCCTTTTCTTGCCGCCAATTGCTGAACAAGGGTGTTCTCCGAAGAATAACTGTCGATGCAAAAGCTGGATAGGAAAACAGGCGTTTCCACAAGCCTGATGCGGCGCGGTCGTGGTAGTGCGTAAGAACTACTTGCCAAATGAAACGCTCTTCATATATGAAACCATCTATGCCCGCGTTGTGCAGACCTTTGGGAGGGGGGACGCTAAATGATGGACCTCAGTCATTCGCGTATTTCCACCATGGCCGAAACAGACTTTGTTTTCGAGCTCAGGAACATTGGCAAGACCTATTCCGGCATCCCCGTTTTGTCAGGCGTAAACCTGACGATCTGCGGTGGCGAAATACACACCCTGATGGGCGAAAACGGTGCCGGTAAATCGACGCTGGTCAAAATCATCAGCGGCGTCATCGCGCCCAGCTTTGGCACCATGGCGATAGACGGTGCTCAGGCGGTCTTTCGCTCTCCGCGAGAGGCAGAGGCCCAAGGCATCATCATCATGCATCAGGAACTAAGCCTGATCCCCGAAATGACGGTGGCGCAGAATGTGGTTCTGGGGCGCGAGCCGCTGATTGGCGGGCTGTTCGTTGACCGCACCAAAACCCGTGCCTTGGCGATGGAAGTGCTGTCGCGCTTTGGTTTTACGCTGGATGTTGATACCAAAGTCAAGGACTTACGGGTTGGCGAGCAGCAACTGGTTGAGATCGCGCGCGCGCTGTTGATGGATGCGCGGCTGTTGATCATGGACGAGCCGACCTCGGCGCTGTCGCAGACCGAGGCTGATATTTTGATGGAGGTGGTGCGCGACCTTGCAGCGCAAGGCGTGGCCATTTTGTATATTTCCCACCGGATGGACGAGGTTTTTGAAATCTCGGACCGGATCACGGTGCTGCGCGACGGGCTGTTGATCGGCTCGGTGATGGCGGGGGAAACCAACCCGGCGGATGTCGTTGAAATGATGGTCGGTCGGCGGATCGAAGTGGAAAAGATCCGCCGCAAAGTGCAGCCCGCTGCGGAATTGGCGCTGGAAGTGTCGGGGCTAAGTGCCACGGCCCGCAACCGCAGGGTGCTGAATGATGTCAGTTTCGGGTTGAGGCGCGGTGAAATTCTGGGGGTCGGCGGGTTGCTGGGCTCTGGCCGCACCGAACTGCTGGAGACGATTTTTGGCGCGCGGGGGCCGGTTCAGCTAGGGCAAATCCTGATCGACGGCCAAACGGTTGCGTTGAAAAACCCTGCGGACGGCGTCGCACATGGATTGGCCCTGATCACCGAAGACCGCAAATCGACCGGGCTGATCCTGAAGCATTCGGTGTCAGACAATATCATCCTGCCGCAACTGCCGCAGCTTGATAGGTTTGGCATTGGAATGGGGTCGTATCAAACCCAAACTGCCCTTGCGGCGATCAACCGGCTGCGCATTGCGGCGCGCGGCATTGATCATGTGGTTGGCAATCTAAGTGGTGGCAACCAGCAAAAGGTGGTGTTGGGCAAGTGGCTCGGTATG
>JANOFE010000199.1:0-51895 GCA_031413495.1 Pseudorhodobacter sp.
TTTGAATTTTCCGCGTCCGAGATTATCGGCAACAGCTACGAGCCGATCATCGGCTATGACATCAAGGATGTGTCCAAGATTTTTGGCGTGGTGGCCGACACTTGGACCATGTCCGCCGACGGTAAGACCATGTCCTTCACCGTGAAGCAGGGCAAAAAGTTTGCCTCCGGCAATGACATGATGGCCGATGATGTGGTGTTTTCCATCACCCGCGCGATCAAGCTGGATAAATCGCCTGCCTTCATTCTGGGGCAGTTCGGCCTGACTGCAGAGAATGTTGATGCGATGGTCAAACAGACCGGCGATTACAGCTTTGATTTCACCATGGATCAGGCCTATGCGCCGACGTTTCTTCTGTATTGCCTGACCGCGACGGTGGCATCGGTTGTCGACAAAGACCTTGTGATGGCCAACGAAGTGGATGGCGATTTTGGCTATAACTGGCTGAAGACCAACTATGCCGGATCGGGCGCTTTCGTAATCCGCGAATGGCGCGCGAACGAGTCTGTCGTGCTGGAGCGCAATGACATGTATGGCGGTGATAAACCCGCTATGGCGCGCGCGATTTACCGCCACATCCCAGAAGCCGCCACCCAGCGCCTGCTGTTGGAAAAAGGCGATATCGACGTGGCGCGCGATCTACTGCCCGAAGAAATCGCGGCACTGTCAACCAACCCTGATGTGGTGATTGATTCTGGCGTTAAAGGTACGATTTTCTACCTTGCGCTGAACCAGAAGAATGAATTCCTCGCCAAGCCAGAAGTGCGCGAAGCGATGAAATATCTGGTGGATTATCAAGCCATTGCCGACACCATCGTCAAAGGCAAGATGGATGTGCATCAGACCTTCTTGCCCAAGGGCTTTTTGGGGGAACTCGACAGCAATCCCTATAGCCTGAATGTCGAAAAGGCTAAGGAGTTGCTGGCAGCCGCCGGTCTGCCCGATGGCTTTACCGTGACGATGGATACCCGCAACACGCCGGATGTTACGGCGATTGCGCAAGCGATCCAGCAGACAATGGCGCTTGCTGGTGTGACGTTGGAAATCATCCCCGGCGACGGTGGTCAGACACTGGAGAAATACCGCGCGCGGACGCATGATATCTATATCGGCAACTGGGGCCCGGATTATCAAGACCCCCACACCAACGCGACGTTTGCCCGCAACCCCGACAATGGTGATGAACCTGCATCCAAGCCGCTGGCATGGCGGGTGGCATGGGACATTCCTGAAATGACCGCAAAGGCAGATGCGGCCGTGCTTGAAACCGATGGTGCAAAGCGGGCGGCGACTTATGTTGAGTTGCAGACGGAGCATCAGAAAACATCGCCCTTCGTGATCATGTTCCAAGAAACTGAGGTGGCAGCGGTGCGTGCCAACGTTAAGGGCTACATCATCGGCCCGTCGTTTAACGACAACTCGTTCCGGGGTGTTACCAAGGAATGACCGACACCGGGGCAACCCAAACGGAGGGGCGCAGCAGCGCCCTTCCCGCTTTTTTATGGAAAGCGGTCAAGCTGTTGCTGACGGTGATGGTCACCATGCTGGGGCTGTTGCTGGTCACGTTTCTGATCAGCCATGTGGTGGCGGTAGACCCTGTATTGGCGGTGGTGGGTGACCGGGCCAGCAAATCAACCTACGACAAGATGTTTTTAGAAATGGGGCTGGATAAGCCGCTGTATGAACAATTCTGGATCTACGTCCAGAAGGTGCTGTCCGGCGATTTCGGCAAATCGTTTCTGACCAAAAAATATGTGGTCGATGATATCAAGCGCGCGTTTCCGGCCACGTTAGAACTGGCGACGCTGGCTATCATCATCGGCACCGTTATCGGTGTGCCTTTGGGCATCATTTCCGCCGTGAAGGCCGGAAAGCCGATTGACCAGTTCGTGCGCATCATCGGGTTGATAGGTTATTCCGCGCCGATTTTCTGGCTGGGGCTGCTAGGATTGCTGGTGTTCTACGCGAAACTTGATTGGATATCCGGGCCGGGGCGCATTGATATTGCTTATGAATATTCGATTACACCCGCCACTGGGATGCTGCTGATAGACAGCGCGATGCAGGGCCAGTGGGAGGCGTTTCGCAACGCGTTTTCCCACATCATCCTGCCCGCGTCGCTGCTGGGCTACAACGCCATGGCCTATATCAGCCGGATGACGCGGTCATTCATGCTGACCGAACTGGCGCAGGAATACGTGATCACCGCCCGCGTCAAAGGTGTGCCGGAATGGCGGATCATCTGGGTGCATGCGCTGCGCAATGCCGCTGTGCCGTTGATTACAGTGATCGCGTTTTCCTATGGCGGGCTTCTGGAGGGGTCGGTGCTGACCGAAACAGTGTTCGCATGGCCGGGCTTGGGGCTTTACCTGACCAACAGCTTGCAGGTGGCCGACATGAACGCGGTTCTGGGTGGCACTTTGGTGATCGGGGCAATTTTCGTGGGGCTGAACCTGCTGTCGGATTTGCTGTATTCGGTGCTTGATCCGCGTGTCCGCAGACGCGGGGGCAAGCCATGACCGTGACACGCCGCGAATGGCTGCTGTCCGATAGCCCGACATCGCGCAAACAGGCGCGCTGGGGGCAGAATTACCGCATCTGGCTGGCGCTGAAGGCGAACCGGCTGGCGATGGTGGGGCTGTGGATTGTGATGATCCTTGCCCTGCTGGCGCTGTTCGCGCCGCTGATAGCACCCTACGATCCGCTGGAAGGCATCGGCGGTTTGCGCGGCGCACGCCTTGTGCCGCCATCTTGGGCGCATCCGTTTGGCACTGATGATCTGAGCCGGGATATTCTTAGCCGGGTTTTGTATGGATCGCGCCTGACATTGCTGGTGGTGCTGCTGGTCGCGGTCATTGCCACCCCCATCGGTTTGGCGGTCGGCACCACGGCGGGGTATTTCGGCGGCTGGGTCGATGTCGTGCTGATGCGGATCACCGATATTTTCATGGCCTTTCCGCGCCTGATCTTGGCGCTGGCTTTTGCCTCGGCCCTTGGCCCCGGCATTGAAAACGCCATCATCGCCATCGCCATCACTGCCTGGCCGCCTTACGCGCGGCTTGCCCGGGCGGAAACGCTGACCATCCGGGAAACCGACTATATCAATGCCGCTCGCCTGCAGGGCGCATCGTCGCTGCGCATCCTTTGGGGCCATGTGACCCCGCAATGCCTGTCGTCGGCCATCGTGCGGGTCACGCTTGATATGGCGGGGATTATTCTTATCGCGGCGGGGCTTGGCTTTCTTGGCCTTGGCGCGCAACCCCCGCAGCCAGAATGGGGGGCAATGATCGCGGGTGGGCGCAGGTTCATCATTGATCAATGGTGGGTCGCCACCATGCCGGGGCTTGCCATTTTCGTGGTCGCCCTCGGCTTCAACCTGCTGGGCGACGGGTTGCGCGATGTGCTTGATCCGAAGGCCCGCAAATGATGCGCCCCGGATTTCCTTTTCGCCCAAATACTCCCGCCGGAGGCGCGCAGCTATGACAAACCTGCTGACGGTGGACGATCTGCGCATCACCTTTCCCACCCGGCAAGGGCCAAGCGAAGTGGTGCGCGGCGTGTCCTTTGCGCTGGGCCGCGAACGGCTGGGGATTGTGGGGGAATCCGGGTCGGGCAAATCACAAACCGGACGGGCGATCTTGGGGCTGACGCCGCCGCCGGGTGTGGCCACGGCAAAAACGCTGAATTTTGACGGGATTGATTTGCGCGGGGCCAGCCCTGCCAAATGGCGCAGTTTGCGTGGCATCCGCATGTCGATGATCATGCAGGATCCGAAGTTTTCGCTGAACCCGGTGATGACCATTGGCAAACAGTTGATCGAGGCGGCGCGGCGCACCTCTGCACGTGCGGAGGGACGCGATCGCGCCATGACGATGCTGGAAGCCGTGCAAATCCGCGATCCGGCGCGCGTGTTCAAAGCCTATCCGCATGAATTATCCGGCGGCATGGGCCAGCGCGCGATGATCGCGATGATGCTGATCACCGAGCCTGATTTGCTGATCGCGGATGAACCGACTTCGGCGCTGGATGTGACGGTGCAGATTGAGGTTTTACGGATACTCGACCGTCTGGTGACGGATCGTGGCATGGGGCTGATTTTCATCAGCCATGATTTGCGGTTGGTTAGTTCGTTCTGCGACCGGGTTCTGGTGATGTATGCAGGCCGAGTCGTGGAAGAACTGAAAGCCTCGGAATTGGCCCAAGCCAAGCACCCCTACACCCAAGGCCTGTTCAAATGCCTGCCAAAGATCGAGGGCGGTCAGCGCCCGCTGCCTACGCTGCAGCGCGATGCGGAATGGGCGCGCTGATGGCTTTGATTGCAATTGAAAATCTGGAAGTGACTTTCGGGCCCGCGGGCAACCGGGTGCATGCGGTGCGCGGGGTATCTTTGGCTGTGAACGAAGGGATGAGTTACGGCATCGTCGGCGAAAGCGGGTCGGGCAAATCGACCGTGCTGCGCGCGATGTGCGGGCTGGCCCCGGTATCAGCGGGCCAAATCAAGATGAATGGCGCGCCTTTAGCCTCACCTCGCAATGCTGCGTTTTACCGCGACGTGCAGATGGTGTTTCAAGATCCCTACGCCAGCCTGCACCCGCGCCACACGGTTGACCGCGTGCTGTCTGAACCGCTGGCCATTCACGGCTTTGATGATGCGGAAGCGCGCATTGAACGGGCGCTGGACGAAGTTGGCCTCGGCAAAGGGTTCCGTTTTCGCTATCCGCATCAGTTGTCCGGCGGTCAGCGCCAACGCGTGGCGATTGCGCGGGCTTTGATATTGGAGCCAAAGGTGCTGCTGCTGGATGAACCCACATCCGCGCTGGATGCGTCGATTCAGGCCGAGGTGTTGAACCTGCTGGACCGTATCCGCACCGAGCGCGGCCTGACCTATATCCTTGTCAGCCACGATCTGGCCGTGGTCGCCCATATGTGCGAACGCTTGATGGTGATGCAGCATGGGCTGGCCGTGGAAGAACTGTTCCGCGCCGAATTGCAGGCCCGCCAAGCCGCGCAAACCTATACCCGCGATCTGTTGGCTGCCTCCGAAGGCTACCGCCGTTAACCCCCAAAATCTAACCTCATTCAGGACTGATAAAATGACCGCTTTGCTTCCCGTCTTCGATGGCCACAACGACATCCTTTTGCGCCTGTTGAACAACCCCACCCAGCGCGAGGCGATCTGGTTGACCGGCGAAGGCAAGGGCCATCTGGACCTGCCCCGGATGAAGGCGGGCGGCTTTGCAGGCGGGTTTTTTGCGATTTATATCCCATCGCCGAAGGCCCATGACGCGCCCGACTATGATCTTGTTATGGACAACCCGCCCTATGACATGACGCTGCCGGACTTGATTGATCACACTGCCGCAATGCCCGTGGCGCTTGCCATGGCGGGGCATTTGCGGTGGATGGAACGGGCCAGCGGTGGCGGGTTCAAGCTGTGCACGACGGTTTCGGAATTGCGCGACTGTCTGGCACGCGGCGTGATTTCCGGCATCATGCATATGGAAGGGGCGGAAGGCATTGGCCCCGATCTGGATGCGCTATACCTCTATCACGACATGGGATTGCGGTCGATTGGTCCGGTCTGGAGCCGCCCGACGGTTTTCGGCCATGGCGTGCCGTTCCGCTATCCCGGCAATCCCGATACCGGGCCGGGGCTTACGGATGCAGGGCGCGCATTGGTCAAAGCCTGCAACGAATTGGGCATCATGCTGGATCTGTCGCATCTGAATGAGGCGGGGTTCAATGATGTGGCTAAGTTGTCAAACGCGCCACTGGTTGCGACCCATTCCAACGCCCATGCCATTACACCGTCAAGCCGCAACCTGACCGACCGTCAGTTAGGGCTGATCAAGGACAGCGGCGGCATGGTTGGTCTGAATTTCGCCACCGTTTTCCTGCGCCCCGATGGCCGCAAATCGCCCGATATGGGGCTTGATGTGATGCTGCGGCATCTGGACCATTTGATCACCCATCTGGGGGAAGATCATGTTGGCCTTGGGTCTGATTTTGATGGCGCAACTGTGCCCGACCCGATCAAAGACGTGGCGGGCCTGCCAAAACTGGTGCAGGCGATGCGGGATCATGGCTATAGTGACGCGCTGATGCGCAAGCTGGCTTATGAGAACTGGTTCGGCGTGCTCTTGCGCACATGGGGGGGCTAATCCAACCCCGCTCTTGACAACCTGCGCGCGCAAAGCCAGCAAGCAAGTGAAATACACTTAAGGATAGAGCGCGTGAAAATCGGAAACCGTGACATCGGGCCAAGCCATCCACCTTTGGTGATAGCCGAGATTGGCATCAACCATGGCGGCAGCCTTGCGGTGGCCAAGGATATGGTGCGTCTGGCGGCGGGTGCCGGCTGCGAGATGATCAAGCACCAGACCCATATCATCGAAGATGAAATGACCGAGGAAGCGAAAACCATCTTTCCGCCCAATGCCGATGTGTCGATCTGGCATGTGATGGAACGCTGCGCGCTGTCGTTGCCCGATGAGGCAGAGCTGAAACGCTATACCGAATCTTTGGGGATGATCTGGATATCCACCCCGTTTTCGCGGGCGGCGGCGGATTTTTTGGAAACTTTGGATGTGCCCGCCTATAAGATCGGGTCGGGCGAGGCGGATAATCTGCCGCTGATCCGGCATATCGCGAAGAAGGGCAAACCTGTGATCCTGTCTACCGGAATGCAAACGATTGATAGTATTCGCGCAAGCGTGGCGATATTGGAAGCGTCCGGCGTGGACTATGCGCTGCTGGAATGCACCAATCTTTACCCATCACCGCCGGAAATCGTGTCACTTCAAGGCGTAACGGATTTGCGAAACGCCTTTCCGAACGCCGTTGTTGGCTTTTCCGACCATTCGATAGGCCCGGAAATGGCACTGGCATCGGTGGCTCTTGGGGCCTGCATCCTTGAGCGGCACTATACCGATACCCGCTACCGCATTGGCCCCGATATCATCAATTCGATGGACCCGGCAGAGCTGCGGTTTCTGATCGACCGCAGCCGCGAAATACATACCGCCCTGCACAACCCCAAACAGCGCACTGCGGCGGAAGAACCCGTGTACCGCTTTGCCCGCGCATCAGTGGTGGCGGACCGTGATCTGCCTGCGGGCCATGTGATAACCGAGGCGGATATCTGGGCCCGACGGCCGGGGAGCGGTGAAATTGCCGGGTATGATTTTGACCGCGTGGTGGGGATGCGCACGGTGCGTGCGTTGACGCGGAACACTCAGTTGAAATGGGCGGATTTTTCATGAGCGCGCGTAGGCTCGAAGGCTGGCAACGACATGACGTGTTACGCCTACTCGGCGACCGCTCGGGGCTGATCGGGGTAGAGCTTGGGGTCGCGGCAGGCGAGTTTTCGCGCCGCATGGTGGCCTCTGGCCGGTTCGCGTGTTTTTTTGGCGTAGATATGTATGCCGACTCTCACGACACCGACCAGTATAAAAAGGCTTTGCGGCATGTAGGTCTTCTAAGCCCTTACAAGCTTTTGCGCATGAGCTTTGCGGAGGCCTATGACCTTTTCGACGATGACAGTCTCGATTTTATCTATATCGACGGATACGCTCACACTGGGCAAGAGGGCGGTGAGACGATCTGGAACTGGGCACGCAAAGTGCGCGTAGGTGGGTTAATAGCAGGTGATGACTATCATCCGGATTGGCCTTTGGTAATAGAAGCGGTAGACCGTTTTGCTGCTGACGCAAACCTTGATTTGTGCATGACAACGGAGATCGAAACCGTCGACTACGCCGGGCATCCAAGTTGGGTGGCAGTAAAGACCCACACCATCACTGGCGATCCGCCAAAGGACCTGCTGCTGCGCGGCAAGGCCGAAGCACAGCGTATCGCAGCCAAACGCAAGACCAGTCAGCGTTTAGGCAATCTTCTTCTGACTATTGTCGGGCCTGAGCGGTATGCGGCCCTGAGGGAGTGGAACCGGGTCCGAAAGAAAAAACGTAAGATCTGAGACGATCCGGTAAAGACAGGCATCGACCTCTAAGTCGCGACTAACGAGTAGATATTATGAGCAGACTTCGAGATAAACTGTCGGTCGAGGCAGGCAGGTTGGTGGTCCATCTCAAAGCGCTGATGACTTGGCCGCTGGAGCCTTATCGTATGCGCCAGCATGATCGTGCGATTTTAGAAACGGCAATTCAAACACCTGGCCATTGCCCACTTGGTCTGAAAGTTGCGATCTATCTGATTTATCAACCCAAAGGACTACTTCCGTCTACAATAGAAACGTGCAGGGTGCTGGCGGAAAGTGGCTATGGGGTGCTGGTCATGTCAAACGCACCGCTTTCGTTAGCGGATAACGCAAAACTGGCTCCTTTCACCTATCTGGTGGTCGAGCGGCCGAATTTTGGCTATGACTTCGGCGGCTATCGCGATGGCGTCAGACTGTTGCGGGCTCTGGGAACACAGCCTAAGGCACTCATTGTGCTGAACGACAGTGTTTGGTGGCCTGTAATGGACGGTGATCCATTGATCAGCCATATGGAAGAAGCGGGTGCCGACGTGGTCGGCACCATTTTGCATCATCTCTCGCCACGCAATGGCCGACCACGTCCGCCTTTCTTAGAGTCTTACCTCTATTGGTTCGGGCCAAATGCACTGGCTTCGGATGCGTTCTGGTTGTTCTGGGACCGCTATCGTGTTTCCAACCTGAAGTATAATGCGATTCACAGAGGAGAACGAAAACTTACCGGTATTTTGCGAGATGCAGGGCTCCGCGTGACCGGGCTATTCTCTGCTTCGGCATTGATCGAAGCGCTGCGCGTTGCGGGGCCAGATGAGCAGACAAAGGCGCTGATCTATGCCGCCTTCATCGACAGTGTTTTCGCCGAAAAGGCGCAGGCCCTGCTGGCAGTGCAGCAAAAGGATGTGGACTGGTCTGAGCAAATGTTGAACTTTATTGGCGAAGTTACCAAAAAGCGGATATTCCATCCGACTTTTCCGTATGCCAGCATGAAATTTTTGCAGGCAAACTACCTGAAGAAGACGCCAACCGAGCCTAAAACCTCGGTGCATTACATCATGCGCGCTCGTGTGCTGGAAGCGATCGCCGCCGGCGATCTGCCCGAACCTCTTTCTGAAATTAAGATCGAGATCGAGCAACGCCAAGTTGACGGTGCATTGGCTGTGGGTCGCTAAAAAAGCAGATCGGAGGATCTGAACCACCCCGGGATTGTCGGAAGCAATATCTCCAAAGAAGTGGTGCTATGAAGGAACTGGGCTTGGGGTTTGTCAAGAAATCGCAGGAGGAGCGTTTTCATCTGACCCGGATCAAAGTGCTTGAATTGGAAGCGGCAGGAGACATCGAAGCGCTTGATGACGATGTTCGCGCCGAGATGTGTGCTTCTGTCGCAGCTTGGACCCGTGCGTGAAAGTGATGCATTAGGCTTCACAGCGTTCAAATTGGTGCCCAAATAGTCACCTGATCCTTCCATTCCGGTGCCAGTTTCCGCTACAAAGGCTGCATGACCCAGACCCTGCTCTTTCTCACCGGAACGCGTGCCGATTTTGGCAAGCTGGAACCCCTTGCAATTGCCGCGCGGGATGCTGGCTTTTCCGTAGGTTTCTTTGTCACCGGCATGCATATGCTTGATCTGTACGGTCTGACCAAGAATGAGGTGCACCGCACCCCCGGTGTGGCGGTGCATGAGTTCCTCAACCAACGCCCCGGCGATGCGCAGGATCTGGTGTTGGCAAAAACCGTCATTGGGTTTTCCGACTATATCGCCAACAACCGCCCCGATCTGGTGGTGGTGCACGGTGACCGGGTAGAGGCGTTGGCGGGTGCTTTGGTGGCCGCGACCAATTACATCCGGTCCGCGCATATTGAAGGCGGCGAAGTGTCTGGCACCATTGATGAGGTATTCCGACACTGCAACACCAAGCTGGCCAGCCAACATTTCGTCTCGTCCGACGGGGCTGCCAAACGCGTGATGGCACTGGGGGAGCCGGTTGAAAGCGTGCATGTGATCGGATCCCCCGAGCTGGATTTTCATGCAGGGCCATCGGGGGTAACGATGGCCGAGGTGCGCGCGCGCTACGGTATTCCTTTCACCGACTATGGCATCGGTGTCTTTCATCCGGTAACGTCCGAGGCCGCATCCATGGGCGCGCAGGCCGCGGCGCTGTTTGGCGCGATGCAGGCGTCAGGGCGGCAGTTTGTGTTGGTGGCCCCAAACAATGATCCGGGGTCTGACGCGATATTTGAGGTGATGGGCCGCCTGCCTGCCGACCAGTTCCGGGTGATCCCGTCTATGCGGTTTGCGCATTTTTCGGAATTGATGAAAAACGCGGCGTGCATGGTGGGCAATTCATCGGCGGGCGTGCGGGAAGCGCCGTTTATGGGGCTGGCGTCGCTGGATGTGGGCACGCGGCAAACCAACCGGGCGCAGTCACCCTCAGTGGTGGCCTGTGCTGCAACGGACGGGGCTGCAATCGCCAGGTTTCTGGCGGACGACTGGGGTAAAACCTATCCCCGTCACACGGGTTTTGGGGTGGGCCGCGCGGCCGATCGGTTTGTGGCTGTGTTGAAAGATCCGGGGTTCTGGGCGCAAAGCCTGCAAAAAGAGTTTCGCGATATTGGCTGACAGCCGCCCCCAAAAGCCGCCGACCGGCGCGGTGTTGCGGGCCTATTTGTTGGGGGTTCGTGGTTTTGGGCCCTGTCTGCCAACCTACCTGCGCCGTCGCCTGAGGCGCGGCCGCGAAGACCCGGCACGCTGGCGTGAAAAGTTGGGCGAGGCGGGTTTGCCGCGCCCCGATGGGCCGTTGGTCTGGCTGCATGCCGTTGGTCTGGGCGAGGTAATGGCCCTGCGGGGTTTGATTGCCGCCATGGGCCGGGCGCGACCCGATCTGTCCTTTCTGGTGACGTCGTCGGCCCGGTCATCCGCCGTGGCCTTTGCTGGCAACACGCCGCCCCGCACGCAGCATCAGTTTTTGGCCTTGGATGCACCGGGGCCAGTGGCCAGATTTCTGGACCATTGGAGACCGGATCTGTCTGTCTGGGCAGAGCAAGACCTGTGGCCGGGGCTGGTGGTGGCTGCATATCGACGCGGCATACCGCTTGCGCTGATCAACGCGCGGATGAACGCGCGGGCGTTTGCGGCGCGACGGCGGTTTCGCAGTCTTTACAGCGATCTTTATGCAAGGTTTGCCCATATTTCTGCGCAAGATGCAGATACCGCCCGGCATTTGCGGCAACTGGGGGCTGCATCGGTGACCGTGACCGGTTCCCTAAAGGCGGGTGCCGGGCCTTTGGCCGATCAGCCTGACATTCGCGTGTCATTGACAGCGGCATTCAAAGGGCGACGCCCGTGGTGTGCCGCGTCCAGCCATTTGGCGGATGAAACCGTAGCCTTGGCTGCGCAGCGCATTCTTTTTGCACAAGACTCGCAGCACTTGTTGATCATTGCCCCGCGCGATCCGGCGCGACGCGACGCGATTGTTTTGGCCTGTGCAGATGCGGGGCTGGCGGTCGCCTTGCGGTCAAGGGGTATGCTGCCCGCCACAACAGATGCGGTGTATCTGGCCGACAGCTTTGGCGATATGGGCCTTTGGTATCGGCTTTGCCCAGCCGCCTTGGTAGGGGGGGCGATGGGCGATACCGGCGGTCATAATCCGTGGGAGGCGGCCTATCTGGGCTGCGCCGTTCTGCATGGCCCCAATGTGGCGAATTTTGCAGCGGATTATGCAGCGCTTCATGCCGCTGGGGCGGCAACTGCAATTTCTGATGCAGCAGGTTTGGTTGCGGCGTTGCAAAACCCCGGTCTGGCGGACAAGGCCGGGCGGGCGAAAGCCTTGGCAGGTCGCGGCATGGCTGAAATGGACGCGCAATGTGCCCAGTTGCTGGCGCTTTTGCCAAAGGTGGCGCATGGCTGACCGCTTTCCATCCTGGCAATTGCGACTGGCGCTTTGCGGATATTCAGCGCTTTGGCATGTCCTGCTGCCCTTGATCCTGATCTATCTTTGGCGGCGCGGGCGGCGCGATGCGCTTTATTCTGCGCATTTGGCGGAACGGTTTGGGACGCACCGGGTCTTTCCACCCGGTGCCATCTGGGTGCATGCGGTGTCACTGGGGGAACTCAGGTCCGCCGTGCCGATGATCCGCGCATTGCTTGATCGGGGTGACAGGGTGGTGACCACCCATTTCACCCCCGCCGGGCGGCGCGAGGCGGAACGGGTATTTGCTGCAGATATTGCGGCTGGCCACATGCGCGTGGCCTGGGTGCCGTTCGAGTTGGGCTTTGCTTTTCGACGGTTTTTCAAGACCTTCACCCCCAAATGCGGGCTGGTGATGGAGGTGGAAATTTGGCCGCGCATGATCATGGCGGCACGGGGTGCGGGTGTGCCGCTTTACATGTGCAATGCGCAATATCCTTCCAAAAGCTACACCCGTGACTCGCAAAAAACCGGGCTACGGGCGCAGGTGATGCGGGGGTTCGCCGGGGCTTTGGTGAAATCAGATTTGCAAGCCCTGCGGTTTGCATCAGTGGGTGTGCCAAACATCCGCGTGACGGGCGAGTTGCGCTTTGATCAGCCGATCCCGCCGCATTTGTTGGCAGCAGGCGAAGGTGCACGGGCGTGGCTTGATGCGCAAAGTAGACCTGTCATCGCGATTGCCAGCGCTGTTGAGGGCGAAGATGCCCTCTATGTGACAGCCATTCTTGGCCTGCGCGCGGCGCGTTTATCCCACGGCCTGCCCCGCCCTTTGTTCATCTATGTGCCGCGCAAACCCGAAAGGTTTGATGAGGTGGCAGATCTGCTGACCAATGCCGGGCTGGCCGTTGGCAGACGGTCGGCGCTGCTTGATGCGACGTTTGCGCCGACAGGGACAGCGCATCAAATCGACATTCTGGTCGGCGACAGTCTGGGCGAAATGTATGCCTATCTCGCCATGGCCGACATGGTGATCGTCGGCGGCGGGTTTACCCCGAAAGGGGCGCATAACATCATCGAGCCGCTTGCCCTGCGCAAACCCGTGCTGACCGGGCCGCAAACTTGGACCATCGAGTTTCCCTTTGTTGAGGCCGAGGCCGCAGGCGTTGCCCGGTCTGTGCCGGATGGTGCGGCCCTGCTGGCAGCTTTGGTTGAAAGCGCCACCGCGGACCCCACCGCTATTGAGGCGTTTTTCACGACCCATTCGGGGGCGACCCAGCGCACAATCTCCGCGCTGGATCAGCTGCTTACCAACCGCTAAAGCCACCATCCACATTAACCAACTGCCCGGTCATGTAACCTGCCTGTGCCGAGCAGAGAAACAACATTGCATCGGCAATCTCATCTGGTTTGGCCATCCGGCCTGCCATGATCAGCTCCGATACCCGGCGTTGAAATTCGTCGGAATGGTTGTTAAACACCGCCCCCGGCGCGATGGTGTTTACGGTGGCTTGCCGTTTTGCCCAGTAACCGGCCAGCCACAAAGTCAGCCCGTGGATGCCTGCCTTGGTGGTGGAATAGGCCGAGAATGACTTGAACGGCATGCCTTCGTAAATCTGGTGATGCGGGCCGTTCAGCGCATACATTGAGGCCACATTGATCAAAGTGGCTGGCCATTTGCCTATGATATCGCGATCCATCTGGCGGGCGATCATGAAGGCCCCTGTCAGGTTGGTGCGCATGGTGCGTTCCCAATCGGACACCGAGGTATTGGCAAAATCGGGAAACGGCTTGCCCGCGCCCATCAGCAATTCGCCGGTGATGGCGGCATTGTTCAGCACCACATTGGGCTGCCAGCCATCGGCCAGAATGCGGGTGAAAATCGTTTCAACCTGCGCCTCATCGCCGACATCCAGATCGTAGAACCGGAAATTGTCATTCCCCTGATGCGCCTCGATAAGGGCATCTGCCCTGTGACCCGGCAGATCGGATGATACCACCTTTGCCCCCGCATCCAGCATCCGCCGCACATAGGTGGAGCCCAGAACGCCCCCCGACCCGGTGATGAAAACGGTGCGTCCGGTAAGCTGTTTATCCATGGGTCTGGTCCTTCAGGGCATTGGTCAGCATGAATTCGACAAGGGTGAAATCAAACGGGCTGTCAATATCGACACAGCGTTCGGGCGGCATGAGGTAGGGGATCACCCGGCCTTCCCACAGCCCCTTAGACCGGCGCAGATAATCGGGCGACACAATATAGGTGCTAGCCGCATGTTCATAGACCACGGGGGCCTGTTGGCGGGCAACCACGCCACCCGGCAAGGGTTTGGATACATGCAAAGCACCCGTTGCATCGGGTTCTACAAGGTTGAAATATGGGTTCTTTCGCGCCTCGCAGCAGGACATAACCATGTCCGGATGTTCGCTATTGAACAAATCCAGGGCGGCATCAATGTCGCCCGGCACACGTAAGGGTGATGTGCAATCCAGATCAAGGAACGCGGTGGCAGGGCCAACCAACACCTCGGATGCCGCCAGCGCATGCTGCCACACGCCCCATTTACCCGCCGTATCGCTTGCCAGATGCGCGGGACGCAGGCCGATTTTCAGCGCACCCTTTGCGACGGCATGGTCATAGATCGCCTCATCATCGGTGGATACAACCACCGCATCAACCACGCGGCTTTCGAACAGTTGATCCAACGACCAATCAATCAATGGCTTGCCGCAAATCATGCGGAAATTCTTGCCCGGAACACCCTTTGACCCTTTGCGCGCGCCGATATGGCCGATGATCATGGGATATCCTTTGAAACGGTTCCGGTAAAACGGCGGGATTCCCATGCCTTTGCGATCAAGGCACAACTTGGCAGGGCCAGATCAAAACGCGGCAAGTGTTCGACGCTTGATGGTGTTTGGCCCTGCGCCAAGGCCAGAAAATCGCCCATCGCGGCCAAAAACATATCGTTGCGCTGAAACGGGAAATCCAGCACAGCAGCGCCCTGCCCCGTAATCGCGTACTGCCCTGAAATCAAATCGAAATCATGCAAGCGGTTCAAGCCCCGCAACGCGATGCGGCGGGTAGAAACCGGCGCCAGATAATCCATCGCGACATTGCCGGTGACCCCTGTGTTGGTCAGCCGTATCTGGCTGGACATATCAACACCGGGATAGGCCGCGTGGCCCAGACTATCCACCCCCGCCAAGGCCAGACCGGGAAACAAGCACGCCGCCATATCCAATTCATGGCACAAATCCAGCAACACACCGCCGCCCACCGGCTTGGCGGCATAGCTTTCGGAAAACTGCCAATTTTGCCGCCACTGGGTGACATCATGACCAATTTCAAAGCCAAAGCGATAGGTATCCGACAGATCGGCACCCGCCAGATACCGAAACGCCGGGTGATAGCGCATCATGAACCCAATGACAGACCGCTGTGCCACCGGGGCGGCGGCATCCGCGATCTGGGCCAGATGATCACTTTGATAGGCCAACGGCTTTTCCACATAAAACGGCACATTCGCTGCGGCACAGACGGTGATCAGCCCCAGCCGAATTTGCGTGGCGGTGGCGATCACCACTCCTTGGACATCGCCCTGCGCGAGTCGGGACGCCAGCATTTCGGCAGAATACCCGCGCCAGGATATCAGATCGGCGTTAACCCCAAGCGTGCCCAGATTTTCCGCATGCCTGCGCCCGATAGACCCCGCACCAATGACCAGAATTCGCATCTCAACCATCTGGGTCAGCCTTCAAAACCGGGGCGTTTGTGCCAGCCCCACGCATCTGCAATCATCTGCGGCAGGGTAGACCGGGTCGGTGTCCAGCCCAGTTCCACCCGCGCGCGTTCAGACCCTGAAACCAATGCCGCAGCATCGCCCGCCCGCCGTGCGCCTTCGGTGATCTTGACCGCCCGGTTGGTGACGCCGCGCGCGTGTTCAATCACCTCACGCACCGAAAAGCCGCGCCCGGTGCCCAGGTTGAACACCCGGTTGCCGCGCCCATCCAGCAACCAGTGCAGGCCCAGAACATGCGCACCGACAAGATCCATCACATGCACATAATCGCGAATGCAGGTGCCATCACGGGTGGCATAATCGGTGCCGTAAACGGTCAGTTTCGGGCGCGTGCCGGAAATGGTTTCCAGCATCAGGGGGATAAGATGTGTCTCTGGCCGGTGCTGTTCGCCAACCTCGCCATCTGGGTCAGCGCCTGCCACGTTGAAATAGCGAAAGATCACATGGTTCAAGCCATGACTTTCCCCGAAATTGGCCAGCATATCTTCGATTGCGCGCTTGGATGCACCATAGGCGTTGATCGGCCGTTGCGGCGTTTCTTCATCAAGATGCATGCCGTCAGGGTTGCCATAAACAGCGCAGGTCGATGAAAAGACAACGTTTTTCACACCTGCGCCAAGGGCCGCTTCGATCAGATTAAGCGTGCCTCCCACATTCACCCGCCAATACTGCCCCGGATCGCGCGACGCATCGCCAACCAAGGCAAGGGCCGCGAAATGCATCACCGCTACCGGCTTGTATGTGGCAAAGGCCGCATCAAGGGCGGCCCTATCCAACAGATCGCCTTGCACAAAGGGGCCATATTTCACTGCATCACGCCAACCGGTTGCCAGATTGTCAAACGCCACCGGCACATAGCCCTCTGCGGCCAAAACCTTGCAGGCATGCGCGCCAATATAGCCAGCACCCCCGGTTACGAGCACATGTTTCGTCACATTCAACCCTGCCCCGATATCAAACCCCGCTGCCGGGATAATCGGATTGCAGGAGAATGTCGAACCCACTTTCGCGGGCGGGCCATATTCACGCGACGTGGACCTGCAGCCGGTTGCAAGAATGCCGCGCCAATCCGCAAAAAAGCCTTTTTACCGTCAATTGAAAATTAAGCCTGTCGCCGCAGGATGACCATCAGTTTGCGCGAATCCCGTTTTGCGTGGCGAGCTGACCCAACTTATTGAGGATGCAGATGTTCTATCAGACACTGGTCGCTTTGTTTGCACGCTACGTCGGTGTGCATCAGCAGCTGACAATACCCGGTCCGTCGTTGCATGGGCAGACCGCCGACCTGTTGGGCCATGTCGACCGGGTAACGGTGCACGGCCAACGCCTACGGATCGAGGGCTGGGCAGACGCGCAGCACGTTGTCCTTTGCCATGCGGGCCTGCGACAGGACGTGATACCAAATTTGCCAAGGCAAGATGTAAATGCTGCCCATCCGGGCTTGCGCCGTTCCAATTGCGGCTTCGCATTTGACCTTGCACTGGGGGCAGGTCCGGCAACGTTGACGTTGGATCGGGGCGATCTGCAGCTGGTCCACCAGATAGCGCTGCCAACAATGGGCAGGATGCGCCGTGCGCGTGCCGCATTGATCCTGCCATTCCTGCACGCCCTTCTTATGGCGACACCCATTTTACTGCGGTGGCTGGCCACCAAAGATCCGGCGTGCCGCACACGGCTAAAGCACCATTTTCAATTGGTCCCGAACCTGCCAACAGCGGCCATGCAGCCGTTGCTGTTTTTGCAAGACTGCCTGTCGCTGATGCCAACCGGGCTGCGTGCTGCGGAAATTGCCCGCCTGCAACCGCCCGCTTTGGCGCACCGCGCGATGACGATTGTGATGCCAATCTACAATGCGCTTCACCTGCTGCCAGAGGTTCTTACCCGCGTCATCCGCAACACTGATCTGCCTTGGCGGTTGATCCTGATCGAAGATGCCTCACCCGACCCTGCCGTGCGCCCGTTTCTGCGCAGTTGGGTTGCGGCCCAGAAGCAGGCCTTTCCGGGCCGCATCACCCTGATCGAACACAAGGAAAATCAGGGCTTCATTCGGTCCGTCAACGTGGGGCTTGCCCTTGCTGTTGGCCACGGCGACCATGTGGTTTTGTTGAACTCTGACGCCTTTGTGCCGCCGGGTTGGGCCACCCGGCTGATGCGGCCATATCTCGCCCATGACCGCGTCGCAACTGTAACCCCAATGTCAAACGACGCCGAGATTTTTAGCGCGCCCGTGATCTGTAGGCGCAGTTCGCTTGCGCAAGGTGAGGCCGACCAGATTGATGCCTTGGCAGCATTGATGCACCCCGATGCCGCCCTTGCCGATGCGCCCACCGGGGTGGGTTTTTGCATGGCGATATCAATAGATTACCTGCGCCGCATCCCCGCCCTGGATACCGCTTTTGGGCGCGGTTACGGCGAAGAGGTGGATTGGTGTCAAAAAATCCGCGCCCTTGGGGGCCGCCATCTGGGGCTGGCCAATTTGTTTGTTGAACATCGGGGCGGCACCTCTTTTGGTGCAACCGAAAAGCAGCGGCTGGTGGCCCGCAACAATGCCGTCATTTCGCATCGCTACCCAAACTATGATGCCGACGTGCAGCGCTTTATTGCGACCGATCCTTTGGCGGCACCGCGTTTGGCCCTTGCCATTGGCTGGGCGGCGGGACGGGCGGCGGGGCCGATGCCAATCTATCTTGCCCATGATCTGGGCGGTGGTGCCGAAGATTACCTGACACATCGCATCGCGGCGGCGTTGCCGGAAACAGCTTTGGTTCTGCGGATAGGGACCGCGCTTAGGTGGCGGTTGGAACTGCATTCCGCCCAAGGGATCACGCGCGGCAGCACCAATGATTTCGCCCTGATCCAGCGCTTGCTGGACCCGGTCAAACAGCGGCGGATCATCTATTCCTGCGGTGTTGGCGATGCCGATCCGGCGGATCTGCCGGCAAAACTATTGGCGTTGAAACGCGGCCCACAGGATCGGATTGAAATATTGGTCCACGACTATTTTCCGATCAGCCCGTCTTACAGTCTACTGAACGGGACGGGGCAGTACCTCGGCCTTCCCGCTTCCACAACCACCGACCCCGCGCATAGTGCGCGCAGGCCAAATGGCACACAGCTGACGCTGCAAAATTGGCAAGAAAACTGGGGCAGGCTGATTACAGCGGCCCATGACATAGCCGTTTTTTCCCAAAGCAGTGCGGACATCATGGCGGCGGCCTACCCGCAAGCCCGCCGCAAACTGCGGCTGACCCCACATAGGTTGCTGGTTGATCTTCCAGCGCTGCGTGCGATGGCGGGGGAAACGCCGGTCATCGGCGTGCTTGGCAATATTGGGTTTCACAAAGGTGCCGCCGTTATGCGCGATCTGTCACACAACCTGGACCGGAGCGGTGCCGCAAAGCTGGTGGTTTTGGGCAGGATGGACCCGCTTTATCCGCTGGCCACCTCGGCGCAGGTGCATGGCGGCTACCTGCGCCAAGACATTCCGGCACTTGTGGCGCGCTATGGCATCACCGATTGGTTGATCCCCTCGATCTGGCCTGAGACGTTTTCCTATACCACCCATGAAGCCATCGCGACTGGCTTGCCTGTCTGGTGTTTTGATCTTGGCGCACAGGCCGATGCCGTTCGGCAATCCCGGCGTGGCGGGGTGATCCCGATCCCGTCCGGCGTGCCGGATTTGGCAGACTTGCTGAAAAAGATCCTCAAAACACGCAATCCCACGGAAAGTGCCGCCGCATGACCCAGCTTTCCGTCGCAATTCCGATCCTTTACGCCCAGGGCATCGAGGTGCTGCGCCGTCCGGGCGGCGGCGGGGCCATCACCATGCCGCAGCATTCGGTGATCGAGGCTCCGGCAAGCCTGAAATGGGCGGTGTTTGAACATTCTATCGAACTTGGGGCATTCTCCTATCAGGTGTCCGGCACCTGCATTGCGGCCCGCATCGGGCGCTATTGTTCCTTCGGGGAAGAGGTGCAAATTGGTCGCCAGAACCACCCGGTCACCTGGGCGTCCACCAGCCCCGCCTTCTATCTGCATGATCAGATGATCGAACTTGCCGATGGCTTTCGCGGGGCTGCTGACTATCATTCCTACCGCATCACGGCGGATGAGGCGCCAACGCAGGCGCGCATCACGACCATCGGCCATGATGTGTGGATCGGGCATGGCGCATTGATTTCGGCCGGGGTTACCATTGGCGACGGTGCCATAGTGGCGGCCCATGCCGTGGTTTCCAAAGACGTGCCGCCCTATGCCGTGGTCGCGGGCAACCCTGCGGTGATCAAACGCTTCCGGCTTCCGGTGCAGCTGATCTCGCCAATGCTGCGCTGCCGTTGGTGGCGCTTTGCGCCTTGGCAATTGGCACATCTTAATCCGGCGCGGCCAGAGGCGTTCATTTCCGGCGTTTTCCAGATGGCGCAGGTTGAACCCTTTGCCCCCAGCGTCATTGACCTGCGACAGGATGGCCCGTGGACCTGAAAACCAGCCCGATTGTGTTTTTGCACATCCCGAAAACCGCGGGGCAAACGGTGCATAACGGCCTTGCCCGCACGGTGCGGGCGCATCGCGTGTCCCCCATTCGGGTTCACACCCAAGCCCTGAACCCGGTCAATCAGTATCCGGCGGGATACTCGCTGTATTCCGGGCATCTGGATTGGACCGCGCTCACCCATCTGCCGGCTGCGCGTTTTGTCTTCACCGTCTTGCGTGATCCGGCCGAGCGTATTGCCTCGTTCTATTTCTATCTGCAGCGCGCGGCCGCTGCGCTGGATAAAACAAGCCTGAACCTGCCGTCGAACATCGGGCTGAACCGGGCGTTGAAGTGGTCGCCAGACGATTATTTCTTTGGCGGTGATGACCCTTGGCAGATGTTCGTTCGCAGCCACTATGACAATTTCTACTGCAGCTATTTCGCGACCCGCCGCATGTTGGGCTGGGGCGAAACGGTGGGTCTGACCACGTCTCAGCTGTTAAAACTGGCGCGCGCGGGCCTTGCTTCTATGGATCGGGTCTATTCAACCAACAGCTTGACGGCGATGGAGCAAGACCTCAACACCCGGTTTGGCATGCAACTGCGCATCGCGGGTCACTATGACAATACCAGTGGCGAGCCTGCAAACACCCTGCGGTGGCCGCGCCTTCTGGCCGGGTTTGGGACAGATGCCGGCACGCGGCGGATGGAAGATCTGGTTCTGCGTGATCAGCAGTTGACCGACGGCCTGCTGTAACGGGCGGCCGCCCTCAATCTGCCAACAAATCGCGATGCGACCGGCGCAGCAACAAAAGCCCCGCCGCAAACGCCATCATTGCAACCGCCATCACGTAGCCCGGTGACACATATCCCGCATCATAGGTCGGGTAGAACCCCGCCCGCATCAACCCCACCACATGGATCAACGGGTTGAACCAGACGAAATCCTGCGCTGGCTGCGGAATGGCGTGGAACAAAAAGAAAATGCCCGAAATCAGAAACAAGGGCCGGGTCAGGATCGACCAGATCACCTGCCACACCGCAAAACGCGCAATCAGATAGGCGTTCAGCGTGCCAATGCCCAGCGCCAGTGCCGCTGCCAGGCCAAAGCTTTGTGCAATCAGCCCAAGCTGGGGCAGTGTGCGGGTTTCATGCAAAACCAGAATGCCGCCAAAGACCAGATAGCCAACCATCGCTTGCGTCACCGTATTGACCACAAATCGCGCCAGCAGGGCATCCAGATACGTGACCGATGGATAGGCCAGCAAGGCCTTGGAAAACAACAAAGATGTCGACACCCGGTTGCAGACCGCATGGAACATCATGAAGGGCAAAATACCGGTGGCATAGAAAATCGGAAAGTTGGTGCCAAGCGACGGCGCGTTGAACCCCATGGAAAAGATCAGCGTCAGAATGGCAATGCCAGCCACCGGTTCCAGCACCGCCCAAAGATAACCGCCGGGCGATCTGCCATAGGTCGTGGCCATTTCGCGCAGCATAAGCGCAAGCACCGCCCGCCCGGTGGCAAAGCGGCGAAGCACCCTGACTGCGGGCTGGGGTGGGGCAAAACCTGGCGTCATCCTGACGGTCAAAAAGCCCCGAAACGCCCGCGCGGTAAAGCCAAAACTGCAGCGAATTTGATCGATTTTTGCAGGGCCGGGCAGCCCTTGGCTAACACTGCGTTAAGGATGCCGCCGTTAGGCAAGACCAAGCCCCCTCGTAACAAGCTGCCACGTAATACGCCCCGCCGCACTAAGCCCCGCCTCAAAAGGAAAACGCCTTTGGCCCTGTCAGACGCACCCTTTGCCCGCCTTCCCGCTACATCGCTGGTGCGGGCCGCACAACGCGTGCTTGCACCAAAGCCGGCGCTTGTGATGCCGGCTTTTCCGCATGCCGCCGGGCGCGCACAGCTTCGGCCACGCCATATGGCCCTGATCATCAGCTTTATCGCCTGCGTTTTGCTGCCTGCTGCTGTGACGGCGTGGTATTTATGGGCACGGGCTGCGGATCAATACGCCTCGACGCTTGGCTTTTCGGTGCGCAAGGAAGAAGCCGGTTCCGCCATCGCACTTTTGGGCGGCATTACCAATTTTTCGGGTTCAAGCTCTGCCGATACGGACATTCTGTATGACTATATGCAAAGCCAGAAATTGGTGTCCGAAATAGACGCAGACCTTGATTTGCGCAGCCTTTGGTCAAAGCCCACCGGCGACCCGATTTTTGCCTATGCCGCACCCGGTTCTATCGAAACGCTGATGGACCATTGGGCAGATCAGGTGCGCGTCAGTTACGATTCCGCAACCCGGCTGATTGAAATTCGGGTTCTTGCCTTTGATCCGAACGATGCGCAGGCCATCGCCACCGCGCTTTTTGACAAATCAACTGACATGATCAATCGCCTGAACGATGCCGCACAGGCCGATGCGCTGCGGTTTGCCGCAACTGAACGTGACAGGTCCGAAGCGCGGCTAAAAGCGGCGCGCGGGGCGATAACAGACTTTCGAAATCGCACCCAAAGCATTGATCCCGCAACAGATATGCAAAGCCAGGCCGGGCTGCTGGCAAACCTGCAAACACAATTGGCAGAAGCGCTGATTGACGCCGATATGCTGGCCGCCAGCACCACACGCGCCGATACCCGCGGCGAACAGGCCGCCCTGCGCATCACGGTGATCGAAGATCGCATCGCGGCAGAACGTGAAAAGCTGGGTCTGGGCGCATCTGGTGCCACGTCTGACGTTTTTGCGACCATGGTGGGCGACTATGAACGCCTGTCGGTTGACCGTGAATTTGCCGAAGCCGCCTACCGGGCCGCACAATTGGCTTATGATGCGGTCCTGGCCGATGCCCGCCGCCAAACATTATATCTTGCCGCCCATATCGCGCCGACGCTTGCGGAATCCGCCCAATTCCCGCAGCGCGGGTCCATCCTTGGCACGGTAGCGATGTTTTTGATCTTGGCCTGGTCGATTGCGGCGATGGTCTACTATTCCGTCCGCGACAGGCGCTAGCCGCATGATTTGGCTGGAAAATCTGACGAAGACCTTTCATCTGAACGGCATTTCCAAAACAGTGCTGCGCAACACGTCAATCGTGCTTCCGCGCGGCAGGTCGGTGGCACTGCTTGGCCGCAACGGGGCGGGCAAATCAATACTGCTGCGCCTGATCGCAGGCACGCTGGACCCGACATCGGGCCAGGTGCACACGCAGGGATCGGTGTCTTGGCCGGTCGGCTTTGCCGGATCGTTCCATGGCGATCTGACGGGCGCGCAGAACGCCCGATTTATCGCCCGAATTTACGGTGTCGATGGCGATGAACTGGTCGATTTCACCGCCCGTTTTGCCGATCTTGGTGCACATTTTCGGCTGCCGTTTCGCACCTATTCATCGGGCATGAAGGCGCGGCTGGCGTTTGGCGTGTCGATGGGCATCGCCTTTGATACCTACCTTGTGGATGAAGTCACCGCCGTTGGTGATGCCGCATTTCGCGCCAAAAGCAATGATCTTTTCCAATCGCGGATGGAAACCGCAGGGTCGGTGGTGGTCAGCCATTCGATGGGTCTGGTGCGCGACTTATGTGATGCAGCAGTGGTGCTGGAAGCCGGGCATTTGACCTATTTCGATGATGTTGATACCGCCATCGCATATCACGAAGGCAACCTTGCGGCCTGATTTCCCTTTGTCAAAACAGATCAATCGCCACCGCCAGACCCACCAAGGTGCTGACGTTTTGCAGCGTCAGGGTTGAACTGGCGTTGAACGTGAACACAACCGAATTGCCGATCACCGTGGCATAGGCGGCAACCACCTGATCCGCCGTCAGCCCCCCGCCATAAAGCCCGTCTTCGATGAACAACCGGTCATGATCAGACAGCCGGAAATCTTCCACCACATCGCGGCCTGCACTGAACACAAACGTATCTGCATGGGTGCCTCCACGCAGAATGTCGTTCTCATGCCCGCCTTCCAGCCAATCGTTGCCCGCCCCGCCATTCAGATAGTCATGCCCGGATCTGCCATAAAGCCGGTCATCGCCATCACGCCCGAAAAGCTGATTGGACGACCCGTTGCCAAAAAGAGAATCGTTGAACGCGCTGCCTGCCAGGTCTTCGATGCCGGAATAAACATCGCCCACAGCCTCGCCCGTGTTGTATTGGGTATATTCCAGATGAACGACAAGGGCCGCCAAACTTTCAGAATATTGCGCCCGGTCGCGGCCTAGCCCGCCAATCAAGGTATCGGCACCCAAACCGCCAAACAGCACATCATCGCCAATGCCCCCATCCAGCACGTCATTGCCACGGCGCCCGAACATATAGTCAACATTGGCTTCGCCGCGCAGGGTGTTGTCACCAAAAGTGCCGCGTATATTGTCCGGCCCGTAACCGCCAATCACCCCTTCGATCGAAATATGCAGATCGCCGGTCGCAAGCTGGGTATTCAGTTCGGGGTATAACAGGTCAATCCTTTGGCTGCCGCGCCCTTCGGAATAATCAACATAATCAAAGCCCGCCGCGCCATCCAGCAAATCCGCCCCGGTGGACCCAACCAAAACATCATCGCCAGCCCCCCCCTGCAGTGTTTCCACCCCCGGCACACCGTCAAGCCGCAGGCCCGCCACAGCCCCGTCACCGCCGATATGCCACAAGCCAAACAGATCAGAGGATAGAAACACCGACGGGTTGATTATTTGACCATTTGACGACTGGATCACCAAAACCTCACCAAGGTAGTTGATGATCACACCGGTGGCGGTCTGCACAATGTCCAGCGCGGACACCGCGTAAATCCGGCCCCATGCGGTCAGATCCAGCCTGTCGATGCCCGCTTGATAATCCAATATTGTGTCTTCGGCCCCGTCACGCGCCAGCACAAAAATGTCGGTTCCGGCACCGCCTGACACTGTATCCATTCCGGTGCCATCCAGCAGAATATCATTGCCCGCGTCACCGTTCAGCACGTCCTGCCCCGCCCCGCCCGACAACACATCGCCGCCTGCCCCCCCCGTCAGCGTATCGTTTAGAGCACCACCCACCTGCATCGGCGAAAGTGCCCCCGGATCAAGCCTAAGGCGCGTGATGCCCAGCCCTTCGCCCGCCACAAACACCTCGATCACCCCCGCCACTTCGATGGCCTTGATCGCGGTAATATTGTGCAGACCCATCCCCGGCACCTGCAACTGGGTTGCCAACAACAACAATTTGCCGTCGGGCAGCAGGATGAACAGGTTCAATCCATCATCGCCACCCCCGGCAAGCACGAAAACCCGGTCGCCCACTGTTACTGTGGCCAGGGTCTGCACACCCTGAAACCGGGTATCCAGCGTGTCACCAATATGGTCGGTCACGCGCAGCGACCCATCCGGTTGCACCGCCAGCACGCTTAGCGAAGATGTGGCCCCGGCGGCCACCAACAGATAGGTCACCCCGCCCATCACCACCGACCGCAGATCACTTGGGTCATTGATGCCAAGACCGCCCCCTGCGCCGATCATCGCGGTCTGGCTTAGGGTGCCGGTCGCCCCTACCCGAAACAGAACAACAGCGTCATCCACCCGTGACGTGGCCGCCAAAAAGGTTTGACCGCCGCTTTGCAGCGTGATCATGGATGTAATATCAATGCCTTGCTGGTTCGGCCCCAAGACAAGCGTGCCCACCGGCACCATTTCACCATTGCCAGCCAGACGCTGACATTGGATCGAAGATTGGCCATACATGCTGATGTAATGCAGCGCATTGCCGGCAACCATCGCCGTGGCATGCGCTGATACCACCCCCGGCGGGCTGAAATTGATACTGACTGCCACCCCGATGCTGCCGTCAGCGCCAAGTCGGTAACCGCCCATCCGCGACTGGCTTGCCCCCATCACAATCACGCAGGCATTGCCGTTCAGGGTGGTCATTTCCAACCGGGCGGGGGCAGGCAAAACCGCACTGGCAAGCGTCACCTCTTGGTCGATCAGCGTCATCTGCGCGCCGACATTCAGCGCCGTGATGCCACCGCCTGCCCGCGTTACCGCGTAAAGACGGGTTACCCCGCCCGTCTGAATGATCTCAAGGTCGGTGATCCCGCTGCGCAGGTTCACCGGCCCGTCGAGATATGTCTCGACGACTTGAAAAGAATACACTGCCGGTCACCCACCATACAGTTCAACACCCAATGGCAGGGTAGCGCGCCGGGATTTGCCGATCCTTAACAAATTAGAGCGAAGCTTAATCACCGCGATCTTTCTTTGAAATTGGTAAAGGGCACCGCGCCGATGGCTGCACCGCATATCACAATCCTGATGGCCACCTGCAATGGGGCACGGTATTTGCCCGCGCAACTGCACAGCCTCATGTCGCAAACCCATAGCAATTGGTCACTTATGGCCAGCGATGACGGCTCGCGTGATGGCACGGCAGATATCCTGCGCGCGTTTGACAGCGCGCATCCGGGGCGTGTTGCAAGCCTGTTTGACGGGCCAAAGCTGGGGTCGCCTGCACAAAATTTCATGGCACTGCTGATGCGTCCAGATGTGCCGATGGGTCTGGTCGCCCTGGCCGATCAGGATGATGTCTGGTTGCCACAAAAGCTGTCGCGCGCGGTGGATCATTTGGCAACCACACCGCCAAACCTGCCTGCCATCTATGCGACTGAAAGCATTTTGACCGATGCCGATCTGCGCCCTTTGGCCCGTTCACGCGAACCAACGGCTGTGCCGGGGTTCCGTAACGCCTTGGTACAGAACCTTTTTGCCGGGCATTCCACGGTTTTGAATGCATCCGCCTTGGCACTGGTGCAACATGCGGGCACGCCGCAAAACATCGTCTTTCACGATTGGTGGCTTTACCAGCTGATCGCGGGCGCGGGCGGGCGCTGTCTGCTTGACCCTGCGCAAACAGTCTTTTACCGCCAACATGGCACCAATGCCTTTGGGTCCGCGTTTGGGGTGAAGGGCGCTTTGCGACGCCTTAACCACCTGTGGCGCAATGACTATGCGGTGTGGCTTCGCGCCCATTGGCAGGCCCTGCACGCGGCCGCCCCGTATCTTACGCCAGAGGCGCGCGATATTCTGCGCGATCTTGTGGAACGCCCGGTTGCGGAAAGCAGGCTTGCACAATTTCGCCGCCTGCACCTGCACCGCAGCACGGCACATGGCACAGCCGCCCTCTGGCTGGCCGCCGGTTTGGGCCGCATCTAGACCAGATGTTCGGAAAGACCCTTGCGCAAATATCCACTCAACCTAATGTGGAAATGCGCGGTATTTTATGGATTATCCATCTCCGATGACGGCCCTAACCCCGGTTATTCTTTGTGGCGGGTCCGGCACACGGCTTTGGCCGCTGTCGCGAAAAAGCTATCCCAAACAGTTTGTGCCGCTGCTTGGCGACCAAAGCCTGTTTCAGATGGCGGTGTTGCGCCTGACCGGCCCGGCCTTTGCCGCCCCGCTGGTCATCACCAACAGCGATTTTCGCTTTATTGTCACGGAACAGCTGGCCGCCATTGGCATTGATCCCAGCACGATCCTGATTGAACCAGAAGGCCGCAATACTGCGCCCGCCATTTTGGCCGCAGCCCTGCATCTGGCGCAAACTGATCCTGATAATTTGCTGCTGATAGCGCCCTCGGATCACGCAATGTCAGATACGTCCGGGTTTCATACGGCCATCGCCGCCGCAACGGCCATTGCAAAAGCGGGCCGAACCGTGACGTTCGGCATCCGGCCAGACCGGCCTGAAACCGGCTATGGCTGGTTGGAACTGGCCGATAACGTGCAATCCGGCCCGGTTGATCTGATCCGCTTTGTTGAAAAACCGGGGGCGGCGGTGGCCGCTGAAATGTTGGCGTCCGGCACATATCTGTGGAATGCAGGCATCTATCTTGCCACCGCATCAACCCTGATCACCGGGTTCCAAACCCATGCGTCGCACCTGATACCCCCCGTGCAAGCCGCGCTGAACGGCGCCAAGCCAGACTTGGGTTTTCTGCGCCTTGCCCCCGGTCCCTGGGCGCTGGTTGAGACAATTTCGATCGACTACGCGGTGATGGAACGCACCACCGATCTGGTGGCGATGCCGCTGCAATCGGGCTGGTCTGATCTGGGTGATTGGGACGCGGTCGCGCGCGAAGGCACCGCCGATGATCAGGGCAACACAAGGTCTGGCAACAGTCATGTGATGGATTGCACCGATTCCGTGCTGCGGTCTGAAGCCGACGGTCTGGCGCTGGTGGGCATTGGGCTGGACAATATCATTGCCGTCGCCATGCCCGATGCCGTGCTGGTTGCAGACCGCAGGCGGACCCAGGATGTGCGCCTTGTGGTTGCCATGTTGAAGGCGGGCCAAAACCCGCAGGCCGAAACCTTTCCCCGCGATCACCGGCCTTGGGGCTGGTTTGACAAGTTGGTCACTGGTGACGGCTTTCAGGTAAAGCGCATTGTGGTCAACCCCGGTGCCGCGCTTAGCCTGCAAAGCCATATCCACCGTGCCGAACATTGGATCGTGGTCTCGGGCAAGGCCCATGTGTCGCTTGACGGCGTGCACAGCACCGTTCGGCAAAACCAGTCGATCTACATTCCCCAGGGCGCACAGCATCGCTTGGAAAACAAAGGCCCGGTCCCGATGGTTCTGATCGAGGTGCAGACTGGCAGCTATTTTGGCGAAGATGACATCACCCGCTATGAGGATCTGTATGCACGCGCGCCAGCAGGCAAAAGCTGACCCGCGTGCAGGCATCAAATCGTTGGGCACTGCCGATGCAGACCATCAGTAAAGTGCGGTGATAAAGATAAAGCCATTGCCACCGCGCCCGCCGATACCGCCCGTTGTGCCACCACCACCACCGCCACCGCCAGACCCCGGCCCAGCCGCACCACCCGCACCGCCGATGCCGGTATTGCTGGATCCGCCGCCCGATCCACCGCTGAAGGTTGGGGGCAAAAGGTTTTCAAAACCGCCATTCCCGGCATTTGATCCGGCAAGCCCACCCAGAATCGTCGGGCACCGCCCTGCCCCTGTAATGTTACCGCCTGCGAAATCAGCGCTCGTGGTGCCACCGCCGCCCGCCCCACCCGTAACAAACACCCCCGCACTGCCGAAGGTGGCGGCGTTTCCAATTCCGCCCAACTGCGACCCACCTGAAACCCCCGCTGCACCCGCTATGGATACGTATTGACCCAGCGCAGAATACGGCCCTTGGTTGGCCAGCGCCGTTATGACCCCGGCAACACCGGCGTTGCCGCCTGTAGCACCACTGCCGTTGCCACCCACACTACCGCCCGCTGCCCGTGCCAGCATGGTTGCGGCGATATTTGATTGCTGCAACGCCACATAACTATCGCCACCGGCAGTCGCGGCACCACCAAGACCAACAAGGCACTGTATCGTGGGCGGTAAAAACACGGTCGGTATCAAAAGGCGCGTTATGGCGCCCGCACCGCCACCAGCTCCTCCGCCACGCGCAGCCGCCGCTGCCGCAGAAAACCCGTTGCCCCCTGCGCCACCGCCGCCACCGACCAGAATTTCCAGAAAATTGGCCCCCAGCGGGATATCATAGCTTTGCCATATCGCGGCTCCCTGCGCCAAAAAGCGCCGCGTTTTGCCGGGGTCCTTTGACCATGGATAGGGGAAAGTCATTAATAATCCCCCGATACAGTGCTGATCTGCCAGCCCGCAGCAACGGCTGTCGCCAAGCACGCATAGACCCGGTAGCCGGGTGGAATGGGCCGGTTGAAGATGCGCTCCACCGCCTGCATCGTCGCCGTTGTGGTTTCTGACAGCGTGGTTGCAGGCAAGGAAATTTGGCCAATCAACGTGTTGTTTGCCGCCGTGGCTGGCGTGGATCCATTGTTCAGGAACACGCGGCATACCGACGCCACATTGGTGCCAAGCGGTTCGCAGATGATCATGCCAAGGTTACCGCCCTCTGTGGCGTCTGCCGTCATCACCAGCGCAGTTGTTCCGGTACCGTCTTTCGCCGTGTTGGCGGTGGTCAAGGTGGCCCAGGCCGCGCGGGCGACTTTCGTGAAGATAGGTGCAAAGTTTGGCATAGTGTCCGTCCCTTATCAGAGGTTAAATGCGCCAGCCGACAAAACAATCGGCAGGCCAATTTTGATATTGTGATCAACGGTCCAGGCCGCCCCACTGGCCGAAACGGTGACATCGCCCTTGTCGCCGTCCGACAAGCCGCCACCACCCGCTGGCACGGCCCAGGTGCCATCGGCGCGCAGGAAATTTGTGGTGCCGCCGCCAGACGCCGGGGCCAGCCCGGCATCCGCAGAGCCGACCAAAGGCAGTGTCGCATCCGCCCCGGTGGAAGACGCCAGTATCCGCGTCGCAGCCGCATAGGCCAAATCGGTTGCGACATTCACTTGTGCGCCCGCCGCTACGCCATCAAGTTTGGTCTTGTCAGCGCCGGACATGAAACCAGCAACCGATGTGGTGGCCCCGGCATGCAAAGCACCGCCCACCCTTGTACCATGCGCCGTATCGTCAAACCGCGCCGCAGGCAGGGTGCCCGCCCCTAGATCAGCCGCCGACCCCGATGTTGCAACCGCCGCAAGCCCGGTGATGGTGCCAACGGCCTGCGTTCCGGTATGGGTTGATCTGTCGCGCAAAGACGCATCAGATGCGTTCGCCGTCGCCCCATCCGCCACGTTCAAAACGACCCGCGATTGCGCAGGCGTCATCACCTCTGGTGCGCCGGTGCCCGCCGTGTCGCGGCCCAGAAAACTGTCTGTGGCAATGCTAGCAATCTTGCCCAGCGTCACCGCACCCGCATCAATCGCCCAGACAGCACCCGCGCCAGATACGGTGATATCGCCCTTGTCACCGTCGCTGATGCCACCACCTGCGCCGACAACAAGGCTTACGCCACCCGCCCGCACCTTCACCTCGCCCGAGGTGCTGTTGTGCCAGATCGTGCCATTCGCCGGGCTTGCCGGATCGCTTGCCTGCCCGGTCAAAATCACCGGCTTGGCAAAACTAACCCGCCCCGTTGCCGGATCGGCAGACAACGCGTCATTGAACGCCGTCCCATCCGCGCTGACCTTGATGGAAAACGCGTCATTCCCCGCCAGCCCCATTTCCGCCCGCCCCGAAAACCCAGTCTGGAACAGCAAGCTTGCGGTATCGCCAACAGCGGCTTTGTTCACCTTTACCTGATGCCCGGCACCATCGTGGTTCAACAGCGTCGCCGCCGACTGCACCGTCAAGCGATTGGTGGTATCCGCCGATCCATTCACCCCAAAAATTGGTGCGGTCGATTGCGCAGGCGGGGCCGCCCAAATCACACCGGAATAAACCACCGTCACGCCTTCGGCCAAAACCTGCGCCTGCCAGCCTGCCAGCGGCGCGAAAAACTGCCACCCGGTTACCGTATAAAGCGCAATTTTGCCGACTTGCCCGGCCCATGCCCCCACCGCACCCGTGGCCACGATATGACGGTCACCAATTGCGGGCAGGGCAGGCGCGGCGCTTAAGTTCCGGTTCAACACCGCAAGCTGCACCATCACATCCAGCAGACGCAAAGCCTCGTTATGGGTGACATGCTTTTGCGCTTGTGCAGGTAAAATCAGGGGCAGCGACAGAATAGGTGACAGATCGGGCATAGATACCTCCGCGGAACGCCGTGATCCGCGACACTAGGCAACCCACCTGAACGCGCCGTAACCCCTGCGCGCGCAAGCCCTGCAACACCGATGTTTATTGATCTATCGGCCCGGCCATCCGCGCCTCGCGCAGGGTGACGAAACTGATCGCGGCAATGATCACCGCGCCACCAATCAGCACATAAACATCCATGCTTTCATTGAACACAAAGGTCCCTATCAGGGTCGCCCACAACAATTGCAGAAACGTCACCGGCTGTGTGATCGCCATCGGGGCCGCCTGAAACGCCTGCGTCATGCAGTAATGACCCAAGGTGGCGCAGGCCGCCACCAGCGCCAGCCAGCCCAGTTGGGCCAAGGTTACCGGCACCCAAACCCAGACCGCTATCGGCAACAACCCGATCGTCACTGTCAGCGACAGCATTGCCACCACCGCCGCCGCCGACGCCCGCGTCGACAGCTCCTTCCCCACAAGGTAAGACCCGGCAAAGAAAACCGCCGCCGCCAACTGCGCAAAATGCCCCGATGATACCTCACGCAAACCGGGGCGCAGGATGATCATCGCCCCCAACAGTGCCACTGCAAACGCCCCTAGCCGAACGCGGGTCATGCGTTCGCCGAAAAACAGCGCTGCACCAAGCGTCACCAAAACCGGGTTCAAATAGCCAATCGCGGTGACTTCGGCCAAAGGGATGCGCGCCATGGCATAAAACCACAAGATCACCGCAATCAAATGAACCGCCCCGCGCCACCCGTAAAGCCGCAGCAAACCGGGCGCAAAGCCGCGCCGCAGCACGGGGATTATGGCAGGCAGCAGCAACAAAACCCCAAAGCCAAACCGTAAAAACGCCGATTGCGCGGCAGGCAAATCGGTCCCCAGATACCGCACGATGCCGTTCACGCCAACAAAACTAAGCCCCGCCGCAAGCATCCACAAAACGCCCGGCACAGGGTTGGCAAGCGGTCTATCCGTCAGGGAAACTGTCATGCCCGCACCAAACCGGATTGCCCGCGCAGGTGCAACCCCTCAGCGCAGCAAAAGCCCGGCCGCTATGGCCCACATGGTGCAGCCCACAATCACCTCCAGCACCATCCAGGCGCGGGGTTTGGCAAACACCGGGGCCAGCAGCCGCGCGCCGTATCCCAACACCAGAAAAAAGCTGAATGATCCCAGCGCTGCCGCGATGCCAAACACCGCTTGATGCGGGGCATACTGGGCGGCGATAGACCCGATCAGCACCACCGTATCCAGGTAAACATGCGGGTTTGCCCACGTTAGCACCAGACAGGTGATCAGTACCTGCGCCAATGGCGTAGTAGCACCCTCGACCGGCGTCAATGCCTCACCACCCCGCAGCGCCGCCCGAAACCGCAACGCGCCATAGACCAACAAGAACGCGACGCCCCCATAACGCATCGCGTCGCCAAACCACGGCACCCGGCCCGACACCGCGCCAAACCCGGTAATCCCCACGGCCATCAACAGCGCATCCGACAAAGCACAGGTCAGCACCACCGCAAACACATGTTCGCGCCGCAGCCCCTGACGCAAAACAAACGCATTTTGCGCGCCAATCGCTGCGATCAGACTGATCGCCAAAAGATACCCGGACCCCGCCGCCGAAACCCCGGTCATGCGGCCCGCGTCAACGCAATCAACGCCACCATCGCCGCATCCCGCCGGTCCCATTGCACAAACACATGATCGTGAAAATATCCCGCCACCACATTGGCGCTGATGCTCTGCTGGGCCAAGGTAGCCGCGATCGCCGCCGTCAACCCCACCGCTGCAAGATCGGAATGAACCGTCAGACTGATGCGCGCCCACTGCCCCTGATGCGGGATGCCAGCGGCCAATAACGCCGCAACTGTCGCAACCACAGTCACGCCTTCCGGCTCCGAAATCACCGCAAAGGCATTTACCCCGACCGGCACCGTGGCCCCAACCTCAAGCAAGCCGTACCCATAAGGCACGGCATGCAGAACCGGCTCCATACTCCGTAGCAATGTTGCCAAATCCAGTCCGCCAGACATGTCTTACCCCGCTCGTTTCACTTGACCTAACCCGCAAAACCGGCATCAATCCAATTAATCTTTCTCACGGTGATTAAGCACAGCTAATGTTTACTGACCCCCTTCTTGCCGCCCTTACCGCCATCCACCGCCGTGGCAGCTTTGATCTGGCCGCGGCCTTCCTTGGCGTCACGCCCTCTGCAATCTCGCAACGCCTCAAGACGCTGGAAGAACGCTTGGGTTGCGTCCTGATCCGCCGGGGCCAGCCCTGCACTGCCACGCCCCCCGGCCTGCGCCTGATCCGCCACTATGATGAGGTGGCCTTGCTGCAATCCCAACTGACCCAAGACCTGCCACAGCTGCAGACAGGCCCCGCCACCATCCGCATCGCGGTGAATGCCGACAGCCTTGCCACATGGGTCATCCCCGCCCTTGCCGCCACCGACGGCATGCTGTTCGATCTGGTGATTGATGATCAGGACTATTCGCAAGATTGGCTGAAACGCGGCGAGGTTGCCGCCGCCATCACCTCGCACGCGGGGCCGCTGCAGGGCTGCGATACCATTCCCTTAGGCGCGCTGCGGTATCATGCCACCGCAAGCCCCGCCTATATCGCCCGCTGGATGCCCGAAGGTGCCACAAAAGCAGCACTCGCCTTTGCCCCCGCGCTGACGTTTTCCGACAAAGACCGCCTGCAGGGCGATTGGCTGTCCGCCCATATTGGTGACGGCATTTCCTTTCCCACCCACCGCCTTGCCTCCAGCCACGCCTTTGTCGATGCGGCCGTTGCGGGGCTTGGCTGGGGCATGAATCCCGACCTGTTGATCGGCCCGCATCTGACCGCAGGCACCCTGATCGACCTGATCCCCAACACGCCGCTTGATGTGCGGCTATACTGGCAGTTTTCACGCCTTACCGCCCCGGCACTTGCGCCCTTGACCGCCGCAATGTGCTGTGCCGCAGCCCATAGTTTGCGCCCCTAAGGCACCGCAAAGGTCAGATTTGCCCATAGCGTTTCCCACACGGCACCATGCGCCTTGGCCATCGCATCCGACGGCACCCGCATCACCACTGCATCCGCCATATATTCATAGCCCGACCGTACTGGCAAAATGGCGACGCCACCCGCATCCGTGCGCTGCAAGGTCACCACAACGGTGCCGTCAGCCGCCTTCTCAAACAGCTCGATCTGCGCATTGGCGCGCACCTCGTCACCGTAAAACAGCTGCACCCGCACCGCGTCCAGCGGCCCCGCATAGGGGTTGTCCAACGCCACAATCTCTGTCTCCAGCCCTTCGCGCTTGTCTGCCCCGGCCGCAGCACCTACACCCAGCAAAGCCTTGGAAAAGCGGGTATAAACCTCTTTGAAATCCGCCTCTGGCAGACCCCTGCCCTTATGTTCGGCGGCAATATCGCCCAGATCCTTATGCGCCACAAATTTCAGGAACTTTGCCCATTCCTTGTAAAGCACCGTTGCCGGCTCGGATTGATAGATAACCACATGCAAACCGTCGGCCAGCACAGGCTGCGCTAGGGCCGGGCTGTCGCCAACACGCCCGTCAATAGCTGCCACGGCGTCGCCCGCTACCATCTCAAAGCGCGAAAACCAACCTGGCAAATACGAAAGCTTCAAGCCTTCAAAGTTTTGCCCGTTGACAAGATCAGCCTCAAGCCTACCCTCTGCCGAGGGTTGCCAATTCAGCGCCTCAATCCACAATTCATGCGCCTGCGCAGGTGCGCCAAGCAACAACAGCAGGGGCACTATCCGCATGGCATCTTCCTTCAATTGTTCCACCAACTCATCGCCAAGGGTGGCCCTCTGGCGCGCCCTGTCAAGGGCACTTGTCCTCTGGATCACGCTCTCGTCATGGGCATCGGCGCATGAAGTGGTCCCTGCCATCGCCGATATGACGCAAACCGACGGCACCCTGACCTTCGAGGTCCGTCTTGCGGTCGAAGGCCTGATCGCGGGCATCAACCTGACCCAGACCGCTGACACGAATGAGGCCCCCGAAGCCGCCACCTACGACGATCTGCGCGCGCTTTCCCCTGCCGACCTGACCGCGCGCTTCACCGAATTTTGGCCGCAAATGGCGCAAAACATCACTCTGCGTGCAGGTGACACCCTGCTGCCGCCCACGCTTATCGGCCTTGACGTGCCCGCAGATGCCCCGCCCGACCTTGCCCGCATTGCCACCTTGCGATTCACCGCCACCTTGCCCGAAAATGCCGCCTCTGTGCAGGTCGGCTGGGCCGAGGCTTACGGTGCCTTGGTCTTGCGTCAGATGGGCGTTGAAAAACCCTATGACGGCTATCTGGAGGCGGGCGCGCTCAGTGACCCGATCACCTTGTCCGGCGGTGATCAGGCGGGACAGTTGCAAACCTTTTTCGACTACATCCCTGTCGGCTTTGATCACATCATCCCCAAGGGCCTTGATCACATCCTGTTCGTCCTTGGTCTGTTTTTCCTGTCCACTCAATTGCGCCCGCTGTTGTGGCAGATCACCGCCTTTACCTTGGCCCACACGGTCACCCTTGCCCTTGGGGCGCTGGGTTACGTCACCATTCCCGGCAGCATAGTGGAACCCATCATCGCCGCCTCTATCGTCTATGTCGCCGTCGAGAACATCCTGACAGACGGTCTAAGCCGCTGGCGACCCTTGGTGGTGTTCTGCTTCGGCCTTCTGCATGGCTTGGGATTTGCCAGCGTGCTTGGCGAATTCGGCCTGCCAGAAAATGCCTTCATCCCAGCACTTCTCGGCTTCAACCTCGGCGTCGAGTTTGGCCAACTCACCGTCATCGCCGTGGCCTTCGCGCTGGTGGGATTTTGGTTTCGGGGCAAGCTTTGGTACCGCCCCGCCATCGCCATCCCGGCGTCGGCAGGCATTGCGGTTGTGGGTGCTTATTGGTTCATACAGCGCGTGTTCTTCTAGCTCTCGTAGGGTGCGCATTCATTGCGCACCGCGCCTTTGCCGGATCAACACCATATGGACTCACCAACAAAAAGCCCCCGAAACCGGGGGCTTATTGTTCTCAAACCGTAGGCACAGATAAAGCACGCAAAAAGCACGGCTATCACACGCCTCGATTTCACATGTCCAACTGCGCCGCCACGTCTTCGGGGATGTCAAAATTATGGGTTACCGCCTGCACATCGTCATCCTCTTCCAGCATGTCGATCAGCTTTAACAGCTTGGTCGCCGTGTCCAAATCAACCTCGGTCAAGCTCTGCGCTTTCCAGATCAGTTTGCTTTCGGTGGACTCGCCTAAAGCCTTTTCCAGCGCGTCCGACACATCGACCAATGCCTCGAACTGGCAATAAATCCAGTGGCCATCCTCATCGGATTCCACATCATCGGCACCGGCATCCAAAGCGGCCATCATCACGGTGTCCGCGTCTCCGGCGGTCACCGGATACGAGATTTCCCCAACCCGATCAAAGCCATGCGAAACCGATCCGGTCTGGCCTAAGTTGCCGCCACATCTGGTAAAATAGCTGCGCACATTGCTGGCCGTGCGGTTCAAATTGTCGGTCATCGCCTCTACAATAATGGCAATCCCGTTGACGCCGTAGCCTTCATAGCGAATCTCGGTGTAATCCGCCGCGTCGCCCATCTGGCTTTTCTTGATGGCCCGGTCGATCACATCCTTTGGCATCGACAATGCCTTGGCGGCCTTCACGGCCATGCGCAAGCGCGGGTTCATATCCACATCGGGCATGCCCAACTTGGCGGCTACGGTGATTTCCTTTGCCAGCTTGGAAAACATCGCTGATCGCGCCTTGTCCTGCTTGCCCTTGCGATGCTGGATATTTGCCCATTTCGAATGGCCTGCCATGACCCGTCTCCGTTCCCTGAAATCCTTGGTGGCGTGATCTACACCAGCGAACGTGTCGCCCGCAACCCCGCGCCGTTATTCCACAGGTGGCGGCGACACAAAGCTGTAATCGCGCCCCGATGCATCGGTCAGCACCACTTCGGCAAGCGGGGCCAAAACACCATCCGCGCCCAGCGCCTCTACAATGCCCACCGCCAGTTGCCGCAGAAGATTGGGTTTTTCGACCACATTCACGGCGTAACCAAAGCCTGCCCCGCAATCGTCCATCCGGCCAACGCCGCCGGACGTCGCCCAGTTTGCGCGACACACCGCCCCGTCAGACAGGGTGACAGTCAGCACATCCGCACTCAACCGCGCCGACACCGGCATCGCCATACCAACCGCGCCCGGCGCGCAGCCTGCAAGGCCAAGCATGATCACCCCAAGTAAACCAGCGCGCATGTTCATCGTCCTTTCAAAGCCCATAAACCAAGGGGATCACAATCGCCGCCACAACCCCCATCAAAATGTTCAACGGCACCCCGATCTTCATGAAATCGCCAAAGGTATAGCCACCCGGCCCGTAAACCAACAGGTTACATTGATAGCCGATCGGCGTCGCAAAGCCAAAACTCGCCCCCAGCATCACCGCCACCAACAAAGGCCGCGGGTCCACCCCAAGGCTTTGCGCGAGCCCAATGGCAACAGGCGTGATCACCACCGCCACCGCGTTATTCGACAGCAACTCCGTCAGAAACGACGTCAATGCATAGACCGCAAAGATCAACATCCAAGGCTTCAGATCACCCATATAGGGTGATGCCGCCCCGACCAGCATTTCCACCGCACCCGAATGTTCCAACCCTTGGCCGACCGCAATCATGCCAAACAGCATGCCCAACAAGCGCCCGTCGATGCTGGAAAATGCCTCATCCGCATCAATGCAGCGCGTCACCAGAACCACCGCCACGCCAATAAAGGCCAGCACCTCAATCGGGGCCAGATCAATCGCCGACAGCCCGATCACCGCCACCAGCACCGCCACCACAATTGGCGCGCGGCTGCGGCGGTAGGCGCGTTCCGTCGGGTGGGATACATCGACCATATCCATATCCGCGGCCAGCCGCTGAATATCGGCCATATTGCCTTCCAGCAGCAGGGTATCGCCCACCGCCACCACCAGATCATCCAACTGCCGCCCGATGTTCTGATTGCGGCGGTGCACGGCCAAAGGATAAACCCCGTACCGCCTGCGCAGGCGCATCTCGCCCAGCATACGGCCTACCATGCGGCATCCCGGCGTGATCAACACCTCGACCGTGCTTGTCGCGACCGAACTTAGCTTATCCACCAAAGCCACATCCTTGTGGTCCTGCAGGCTTAGCAATTCCGACATCGGCGTGCGCAGCACCACGCGGTCGCCCGCCTGCAGCACAATGCCCGCCATATCGCGCCGCAAACTGGCGTCCCCGCGCAGCACGTCAATCACCCGCGCGCCGCCGCGCTTGAACAGATCTACCGCCTCCAAAGCGCGGCCGACCAATGCCGAATCCTCGGGCACGGCCACTTCGGTGAAAAACTTCATTTTGGAGCGGTCGTTCAACATGGCCGACATCGAATCCCGGCTGGGCAGCAACTTGTTGCCAAACAACCCCAGATACAAAAGCCCCGCAATCGCAATGGGTATGCCAACCGGCGTGATCTCGAATATCGAAAACGGCTCCAGCCCCGCTTGCCGCGCCACGCCATCCACCACAAGGTTGGTCGAGGTGCCGACAAGCGTAATAGTGCCCCCCATGATGGACAGATAACTTAGCGGGATCAACAGCTTCGATGGCGCCACCTTCATCTGTGCCGCCAGCTGCATGAACACCGGCAGGAACACCACCACAATCGGCGTGTTGTTCACAAAGGCCGATAGTACCACAATCCCCACTGCCAGAACCGCAATCGTCAGGGCAGGCCGTGTATCAACATGAAAACTGGCCAGCTGCGTGACATAATCCAGCGCCCCCGTTCGCACCAGTGCGCCCACGATGATGAACATCAACGCAATCGTCCAAGGTGCGTTGTTCGACAGCACCCGGATTGCATCATCCTGCGGCAAAATGCCAAGGATCAGCATGATCGCCGCGCCGGAAATTGCCGTCACTTCTACCGGAAATGTCTCACGGATAAACAGCACCAACATGCCAAGCAAGATGGCGATGGCGACAAACGCCTCTGCCGTTTGGGGTAAATCATAACCGATCATAATCGCTCCAAAACCCAATCAGGCTCAATTCGCAAGCCAATTTGCTTTGGTCAAGCAACATTTGCAGTCTTCGCTCGCGGCTGCACTAGGAACAGACCCAGCATCATCACGCCCAACGCCGCCCAAACCCACGGTGAAAACCGTTCGCCCAAAATCAACATCGCCCAGATAACCCCGGTGCCTGTCACAATATAGCCGCACTGCGCCGCAAAAACCGCCCCGGCACGCCCCGCCAACCAGACATAGGCGCAATAACACAAAGTATGCACTGCAGACCCCGCGACCAGCGCCGCCTCTGCCCGCCCCCAAGGCACCGTCAGATCAATCCATTGCCCGGAACCAATCGCCACCGGCAGCATGAGTGCCGCCCCGATGATGGATGCCAGACACATCGCCTGCACCGCATCCATCCCCGCCGTGCCAAACCTGGCCACATAGTTGCCCTCTAATGCATAAAACAACGGCCCGATCATCGCGATTGGCAAATAGGCCGCCATCCCCGCATCCGGCAGGCTGGCACTTGGCAGCGCAATCAAGGCCACGCCCGCCAATCCGCACAAAATCCCCGCCAATCGCGCGGTCGAAAACCGATCCATCCCCAGCATCATTGCCACCGGAAACGCCATCAGCGGCACGGTTGAAATCAGGATCGACATAATCCCGGATGGCAGATGCGCCACCGAATAGTAAAATGTCGAATTCGGAATGATCGTCCCGATAAGCGCTATGATCACCGCAAACCCCACCGTGGCCTTGGTCACCGGAATGGTCTTGCGCTGCACGATCAAAATCGCGCCCAGCAACAGTATGCCGACCACCAACTGCCAGAAAATCAGCCCGAACTGCCTGTGCCCGGTAGACACCGCAATCTTGCCAAGCGGCTGAGTGGTGCCCCAGCCCATGCCCATCGCAACCAACAAAGCGATGTAGCCAACACGGCTGTTCATGGCCGCGCCTCTTGCAACCGCCCGCCGATGCGGATCATCGCCACGCGGGTGGCTCGGCCGGTTTTGTCATCGGTTTCCACATAAACCCCCGACAACGTGGCAGGCCCATTCGCAGGCTCGAACCGCGCCTTGGGCATGCCGGTGATGAACCGCCGCATCGGCTCCAGCTTTTCCATGCCGATGACTGAATCGTAATCGCCGCACATCCCCGCATCGGTCAAATACGCACAACCGCCCGCCAAAATCTGCGCATCCGCTGTCGGCACATGGGTATGGGTGCCCACCACCAAACTGGCCCGCCCATCACACCAATGCCCCATCGCCATTTTTTCCGATGTCGCTTCGCAGTGCATATCCACCAGCGCCGCCTGCACCACACCGCCCAGCGGATAGGTCTTCAACACCGTCTCCACCGCCGAAAACGGGTCATCAAACGGGCGCTTCATGAACACCTGGCCCAGCGCTTGGGCGACCAAAACCTTGCGCCCTTGGGTGGCCGCAAACACCCGCGCGCCCTTGCCCGGTGCCGCCTTGGCATAGTTCAGGGGCCGGATCACCCGCGGCTCTGTCTCAATAAACTGCAGCATATCCTTCTGGTCAAACGCATGGTCGCCCAGCGTCACACAATCCGCCCCCGCATCCAGCAACCCGCGCGCATGTTCCGGCGTAAGGCCAAGGCCCGACGACGCGTTCTCACCATTGACCACCACGAAATCAAGGCCCCATTCGGCGCGCAACCCCGGCAACCGTTCAGTCACCGCAGCCCGCCCAGACCGCCCCATCACATCGCCAAGGAAAAGAATTTTCATAAGGTTTGGGATAGGCGGGCAAACCCTCAAGGGCAAGCAGAAAGCCTTTCCCTCACCCGTCTCGCACCCTATCTTGACCCCATGCTCACCCTCCCCCCCACTCTCATTGACTGGTTCAGCACCAAAGGCTGGCACCTGCACCCCCACCAGCTTGACATGCTGGCCCGCGCAGCCGACCCCGCCACGCTGCTCATCGCGCCCACTGGTGGCGGCAAAACCCTCGCTGGCTTCCTGCCCACCTTGGCTGAACTTGGCGCAACCCCGCCCCCCGGCCTGCACACCCTCTACATCTCGCCGCTGAAAGCCCTCACCGCCGACATCCGCCGCAACCTGCGCACCCCGGTTGAGGGTGCCGCGCTGCGCATCCGGGTTGAGGATCGCACCGGCGACACCACCTACACCCAACGCCGCAAACAGCGCGCCGACCCACCGCATATCTGGCTCACCACCCCCGAAAGCCTGGCCCTATTACTCAGCTACGACGACGCCCCCCGCATTTTCGCAAACCTGAAACGCGTCATCGTCGATGAGATTCACGCCCTCGCCGAATCCAAACGCGGCGACCAGTTGATGCTCTGCCTGTCGCGCCTGCAGGCCCTCGCCCCCACCCTGCGCCGGGTCGGCCTGTCCGCCACGGTGGAAGACCCGCCGGCGCTGGCAAAATTCCTCGCCCGCCACCCCGACACCTGCCATATCCTGCAAGCCGACCCCGGCCCCGACCCCGATATTTCCATGCTGCAAACCGACGATGCCCCGCCTTGGGCAGGCGGCGGTGGCCGCTATGCTATCCCCGCCATCCTGAACGAAGTAAACCGCCACCAAACCACCCTGATCTTCCACAACACCCGCGCCCAAGCCGAGCTGTTCTTCCGTGACCTCTGGCTTGCGAATACCGAAAACCTGCCCATCGCCATCCACCACGGCAGCCTCGCCCGCGAACAGCGCGACCGGGTAGAGGCCGCGATGGTCGCAGGCCAGCTGCGCGCCGTGGTCTGCACCGGAACCTTGGACCTTGGCATCGACTGGGGCGATGTCGATCTGGTGATCCAGGTCGGTGCCCCCAAAAACGTCAAACGCCTCGTGCAGCGCATTGGCCGCGCCAACCACCGCTACAACGCGCCGTCAAAGGCGCTGCTCGTCCCCGCCAACCGGTTCGAAGTGGTCGAATGCCAAGCCGCCCTCGACGCCGTTATCGCCCACACGCTCGACGGCGATCCGCGCGGCCCCGGCCCACAAGATGTGCTCTGCCAACACATCCTGATGACCGCCTGCGCAGGCCCGTTCGATGCGACCGCCCTTTACCAAGAAGTTACCACCGCAGGCCCCTACGCCGCCCTAACGAAGCCCGATTTCGACGCCTGCCTTGATTTCACCGCAACCGGCGGCTATGCGCTCCGCGGTTACGACCGTTGGCAACGCCTGCAACAAGTCGGCGCAAACTGGCACCTCCGCGATCCCCGCGCAGCAGCCGTCATCCGCCAAAATCTCGGCACCATCATCGGCACCGAAACCCTCAAAGTTCGCCTCAAAGGCCGCTTGGGCGGCATGCCCTTGGGCGAGGTTGAAGAAGATTTCGCAGCCACTCTAACCCCCGGCGATACCTTCCTCATCGGCGGCGAAGTCGTGCGGTTTGAAACGATCAAGGAACTCACCTTAGAAGTCACCCGCACCCCCGGCCGCACCCCCAAAATCGCCACCTTCAACGGCACCAAATTCGCCACCTCAACCCTGCTCACCCAGCGCATCCTGCAAATCTTCCAAGCCCCATCCTGGCCAGACCTGCCCGCCCACACTGCCCATTGGCTCTCCCTGCAACGCCAGGTTTCCCGCCTCCCCGAACCAAACCGCCTGCTGGTTGAAACCTTCCCGCACGACGCTCGCCACCATCTCTGCATCTACGGCTTCGCAGGCCGCAACGCGCAACAAACCCTCGGCCTCCTCATCACCAAACGGATGGAGGAAGACCACCTCTCCCCCCTAGGTTTCGTCGCCACCGATTACGCCACCCTGATCTGGGGCCTCGACCCGGTCACCAACCCCGCCACCCTGCTGAACCCCAGCAAACTGCGCCAAGGCTTCAGCGAATGGCTGGCCAGCAACGCCGTGATGAAGCGCACTTTCCGCGCCTCCGCCATCATCGCGGGCCTGATTGAACGAAGCCACCAAGGCCGCCGCAAATCGGGCCGCCAAACTACTATCTCGTCGGATATTCTCTACGACACGCTCCGAAAATACGACCCCGACCACCTGATGCTCAAAATCACCCAAACCGAGGCTCTGCGCGGCCTCGTGGATTTTGGCCGGGTTGAAGCCATGCTCACCACCCTCGCCCCAAACATCGATCACATTGCCCTCACGCGCCCCTCCCCCCTCGCCGCGCCGATGTTCCTCGAGGCAGGCCGCATCCCGATCAAAGGCCAAGGCCGCAACCGTCTGGTCGAAGAGGCTGCCCTGAAACTCATGCAAGACGCGGGTCTTGCATAAAGGCGGGCCTTGCATAAAGGCGGGCTTCGCGTGAATCATCACCCCGGACTTTTCTTTCGCAAAAATACTCCCCCGCGCGGGCAGCGCCCTCAAGCCTTCGCGGCGCAGTCCGCGAAAGCGAGGCAATGGAACGGCGCGCCAGCGCCTCCGCATGATAACTCTGCCTTGCACAGACCAAACCCATCCGGCACACCACCCAGATGACCAGCTATAGCTTCACCCTAAACGGCACCACACTCACCGCGCTCCCCTCCGGCGCACTCTACTGGCCCGAGCAAAACCTGCTCGCCGTCTCCGACCTGCATTTCGGTAAATCCGAACGCTTGGCCCGCCGGGGTGGTACGCTGCTACCCCCCTTCGATACGGTTGAGACCCTGTCGCGGCTTGACCAAGATATTGCCACCACCAACCCCACAACCGTGATCTGCTTAGGCGACAGCTTCGATGATCTCGACGCCGCACGCGGCTTACCCGACGATGACCGCCTTTGGCTTACCCGCCTGATGGCCGGGCGTGATTGGACATGGGTGGAAGGCAACCATGATCCCGGCCCCCTCAATCTTGGCGGTACCCATAGGGCAGAACTCACCCTCGGCCCCCTCACCTTCCGCCACATCGCAGACCCGGCGCAAAGCGCTGAAATCTCAGGCCACTACCACCCCAAAGCCCGCATCGCGGGCCAATCGCGCGCTTGTTTTCTGCTCGATGAACAGCGCCTGATCATGCCCGCATATGGCGCTTACACCGGGGGCCTTTGGTCCGATCACCCCAGTCTCGCTAGTGTGATGCTCCCAACTGCGCTCGCCATCCTCACCGGATCGCGCGCCCTCCCGATCCCAATGCCACGCGCGCGTTAAAAAGAATTTTCGTCGAAAATTCTTCGGCCGCGAAAATTTTTCGTACGAAAAATTTTCGCTTACACCGTCAACCCCTCCGGCTCCGGCAACCCGTTCGCGCGGCAACAGGCCGTCAATGTATTGGCCAGCAGGCAGGCAATCGTCATCGGCCCCACACCGCCCGGCACCGGCGTAATCGCCCCGGCAACCGTCGCCGCCGACGCATAATGCACATCGCCCACCAGCTTTACCTTGCCGTCCCGCTCAACCCGGTTGATGCCCACATCAATCACCGTCGCACCGAGGCGCACATAGTCCCCAGTAATCATCTCCGCCCGGCCCACTGCTGCCACTAGAATATCCGCGCCGCGACAAACAGCCGCCAAATCTTTCGTCCGTGAATGCGCAATCGTCACCGTGCAACTATCACCCAACAACAACTGCGCCATCGGCTTGCCCACGATATTCGAACGCCCCACCACAACCGCATTCATCCCCGAAAGCGACCCGTGATACTCCCGCAGCATCATCAAACAGCCCAGCGGCGTGCAGGGGACCATGCTTTTCTGCCCGGTCCCCAACAAACCAACATTCGAAATATGAAACCCGTCCACATCCTTCGCCGGATCAATCGAATTGATGATCAATTCCGAATTCAGATGCCCCGGAAGCGGCAGTTGCACCAATATCCCATGCACCGCCGGATCAGCATTCAACCGTGCAATAATCGCCAAAAGATCGGCCTCAGATGTGCCAACATCCAGCTTATGCTCAAATGAGGCCATGCCAACTTCAACCGTCTGCGTCCCCTTGGCCTTCACATAAACCTGGCTCGCCGGGTCTTCGCCCACCAACACCACAGCCAATCCTGGCACCAAGCCCCGTTCGGCCTTCAGCCGCGAAACATGCGCCTGCACCTGCCCCCGCACCCGCGCCGCAAAAGCCTTGCCGTCAACCACCGTGGCCGTCATCTGTCAGTCCTTACCTAGCTTGTCTTCTTCGCGCTCAATCGACCAATCAACCAATTTGCGCCACAGCTTTTCTAACTTGTCCGGCGGCAACCCGTGCGACAGCGCATGACGGCGCACGTTGGATATCACCTCTTCCACGCGGCTCCCGATCCGCGCAGGCATGCCCACCTCGGATTTGATCTCTGCCGCCCGGTCGATATAGCCCACACGGGCAGCAAACAGCGCCACCAATTCCGCGTCCAAGCGATCAATCTCAGCGCGGATTTCCGCCATCGTGGTGCAATCGGCAGGGGTCTTCATCGTAAGCCTCGTTCAAAAGATGCCGCCGTCATACGACGGCGACACCCCTGAGGCAACGTGACAAGACGCGTGCTGCTGAAAAGTGGGCACCGGTTTTCTGCACCAAGCACGCGACCACCAAGACCCTAGAACAGCCCTTCAACATTCCCCGCATCATTCAGCCGGATCACCTCGGCAGATGGCACACGCGGCAGGCCCGGCATCGTCATGATCTCACCGCAGATCGCCACGATGAAACCAGCCCCCGCTGACAGCCGCACTTCGCGCACCGGCACCGAATGGCCTGTCGGTGCCCCGCGCACAGATGGGTCCGTGGTGAAGGAATACTGCGTTTTGGCGATGCAAATCGGCAGATGCCCGTACCCTGCGGCTTCCCATGTTTTCAACTGATCGCGGATCGACTTATCGGCAATCACATCATCCGCATGGTAAATCCGCTTGGCAATCGTCTCGATCTTCTGGAACAGCGGCATCGCATCGGGGTAAAGCGGCGCAAAATTTGACGGCGCTTCCGCCATCGCCACAACCTTATGCGCCAGCTCCTCGATCCCAGCAGACCCAAGCGCCCAATGCTTGCACAGGATCGCCTCAGCACCCTGTTCGGCGACGTAAGCCTTCACGGCAGCAATTTCTGCATCAGTATCGCTGAAGAAATGGTTGATCGCGACCACAACTGGCACGCCAAAGCCTTTGACGTTGCCGATATGGCGGCCAAGGTTCGGGCAGCCCTTCTGCACGGCGGCCACGTTTTCCGCCCCAAGATCAGCCTTCGCCACGCCGCCATTCATCTTCATCGCGCGCACAGTCGCCACGATCACCGCCGCAGATGGCTTCAACCCCGCCTTGCGGCACTTGATGTCAAAGAATTTCTCAGCCCCAAGATCGGCCCCAAAGCCGGCTTCCGTCACTACATACTCGCCCAATTTCAGCGCGGTCTTGGTCGCGATAACCGAGTTACAGCCATGCGCTATATTCGCAAACGGCCCGCCATGCACAAAGGCCGGGTTGTTTTCCAAGGTCTGCACGATGTTCGGCTGCATCGCGTCTTTCAGAAGCACCGTCATCGCGCCGTCAGCCTTGATATCGCGGCAATAGATTGCTTTCTTTTCTCGCGTATAGGCCACCACAATATCGCCAAGCCGTTTTTGCAGGTCTTCCAGATCGTTCGACAGGCACAAAATGGCCATCACTTCCGACGCTACCGTAATGTCAAACCCGGTCTGGCGCGGGAAGCCGTTGGCGACACCGCCAAGGTTCACCACAATATCGCGCAGCGCGCGGTCGTTCATATCCATCACCCGGCGCCAGACGATGCGGCGCTCATCAATCGCCAGCTCGTTGCCCCAATAAATGTGGTTGTCGATCATCGCCGATAGCAGGTTATGCGCCGATGTGATCGCATGAAAATCACCGGTGAAATGCAGGTTCATTTCTTCCATCGGCACAACTTGCGCGTAGCCACCCCCGGCAGCCCCGCCCTTCATGCCGAAATTCGGCCCAAGCGAAGCTTCGCGAATGCAAACAACCGCCTTTTTGCCGATGCGGTTCAAGCCATCACCCAGCCCCACCGTTGTAGTGGTCTTGCCCTCGCCCGCAGGGGTCGGGTTGATTGCGGTCACCAAAATCAACTTGCCATCAGGCCGCCCTGCCAAGGATTTGATAAATTCCTGACCGACCTTCGCCTTGTCATGCCCATAGGGCAGCAAATGCTCTGCCGGGATGCCAAGCTTTGCGCCAATCTCCATGATCGGGCGCTTTTTCGCTTCGCGTGCAATTTCGATATCGGTCTTAAACGCCATAAAAAAATCTCCCCAAGGGTTTGTCCAGATCACCCGATTGATTTCGGTGTATAGCGCGCCTTTGCGACAAGACATGGCGTTTCCGACCAACCTCGCGTCAAATTCGCCGCACCCTCTCTGTGATCGGAATTGCCAGCGCGAAACATCCAAACGGACTAGCCGCGCGCTTGCGCCAAATAATCCCAAGCGCGTTGATCTGGCACATGCAGGCGTATTTTTGCCCCCAGACGCAGCACACCTTCGCGTTCCACCCACGCCGTCACCCCGCGGCGGTTTTTCGCGGCCGGTTTGAAGCGCGCGCCATGCCCCGGATGTGCCTTTTCAATCCCCTTGGCGGGCAGAGTACAGGGCCGGTTTTCCATATCCACCACCAAGGTCGCCCCACTGTCAGCCTGCAGCCGCGATGAGGGTGGCAGATGGCTGAAATCCGGTATGCCGGAAATCACTAGACTGGCCCCCAGCAAACCGGGGTCCAAAGTCTGCAATCCCATCTCAGCCGCAATCAAGGCCAATTCCTCGGCCGACAGCACCGAAAACTGCCGCACATTGCGGATTTCTGTCCCGTCCGGATATTGCGCTGACACCCGGCTGCAGGCAGGCCGCGTCAGGCCGCCATGCACCTCGCCCGCAACCCCGGCAAAACTTGCAAATACCTCTGCCTCTGCCGTTGACGCCAATTGCACAGGGTTTGTCGGCACCCGGCCAAGCCAGGTGATGCTGCCTTCGAAAGCGGTCGGTATCAATGCGGGCATCGCGTATTATCCTTTCACACCAGACGTTACATCCAGCCCCGGCGCTTGAACAAAAGATAGGGCACAATCGCCGATACGACCATTGCCGCCAACGCCGCCGGATAGCCCCAGAGCCATTTCAGTTCCGGCATCACGTCAAAGTTCATACCGTAAATCGACGCGATCAATGTCGGTGGCAGGAACACGAATGCCACAACAGAGAACACCTTGATGATGTCCGATTGTTGAATATTGATCATCCCCAACGTCGCATCCAGCAAGAACACCAGCTTTTGCTTTTGCGTCCCCGCATAATCCTGCAGTGATGAAATATCGCGCAACAGCGTTTTCAGCCGCGCCTTGTCATGGGCGGCCACCTTGCTGGCCGTTTTGGGTGCGGTGCGGACGGTCAAAAACCCCGACAGCCGCTGAATGGCCACCAAAGATTCGCCCGCCATGCCGTTGATTTCTTCCGACGCGCCAATGCGCAACAACACATTGCTTAGCCGCGTTCCCGTTTGCGAACTGCGCTTTGGCACGAACACTGCTTTGGAAATATCGGTCTGCACCCGGCTTTGCGCTTCCAGAATATCGGCCAGCCGGTCAACAACCGTCTCCAACAACCCGATCAGCACGGCCTGCCCGGTGCTGCATCCCAACATTTGCCGGGCCGCCGTTTCGACAAACCGCACAAAAGAATGCGGCTCGTGGTAGCGCACCGTCACCAAACGGTTGTCCGCCACCACGAAGGTAACCGGCTCTGACACGGTTTTTTCGGTTTTTGATGTGGCCAACACCGGTGCGGTCAAAAACAGCACCCCCGCCTCATCATAGGCGCGCGAGGACATCTCAATTTCCTGCATGTCTTCGCGGGTTGGCACGTTAAAGCCCATCAGGCCTTCAACCAGCGCCTCATCCGCAGGTGACGGGTTTAGCATATCAATCCAGACAACCTTTTCAAATTCGGTTTCCGGATTGGCGCAGGGGGTCAGATGACCGCCTTCATTGCAATAGTATCGGATCATGCTGCACCCCGATTTGATGCCCGCAAAGAAACGGGCTTACACTGCGGTCTTGTCACCAAGACAGGACAACAATGCAAGCCCAGCTTTCACCAATCCATCAAACAGACGGTTTTGGCTCCAACCCGGCCTTGGGGGCTTTGGGTTTGGTTTTGGGAATCGCGGCGACCGATACCGTTGCCCCGCCGGATGGCGGCTTATCCACATCATCAGGGCTATCCAGCGCCTCGCCCGCAATAACCTTGCGAATCTGATCACCGGTCAGGGTTTCATATTCCAGCAAGCCCTTGGCCAAACGCTCGAAGTCGTCGTTTTTCTCAATCAACACCCGGCGCGCGGTTTCATAGCCTTCGTCGATCAGGGCCTTCACTTCGAATTCGATCAGCTTTTTCGTCTCGGCTGATACCGAAAACCCTGCCGTATTGCCCTGATAGCCTTCATGCGCCTCGGAATAATCGATATTCCCCACCGCATCCGACATGCCCCAGCGCATCACCATTGCACGGGCCAAAGATGACGCTTGCTGAATATCGCCCGCAGGCCCGGAAGATACGCTTTCCGCACCGTACTTGATGATTTCAGCCGCTTTGCCCGCCATGGTCATCGCCAGCTTTTGTTTGCCCTCATCCTTGAAAAACTGGATGCGGTCCATTTCCGGCAGGCTGACCACCATCCCCAACGCACCACCGCGCGGAATGATCGTGGCCTTATACACCGGGTCACATTTCGGCATGTTCATACCCACAATGGCATGGCCCGCCTCGTGATACGCGGTCTTTTCCTTTTGATCGGCGGTCAACACCATCGACCGGCGTTCCGCGCCCATCATCACCTTGTCCTTGGCACGTTCAAAATCGTCCATCGTCACAAAACGGCGGCCAACCCGGGCGGCAAGCAACGCGGCCTCGTTCACCAGGTTCATCAAGTCCGCACCCGAAAAGCCGGGGCTGCCACGTGCAATCACCCGCAAATCAACATCCGGCCCAAGCGGCGTTTTACGCGCGTGCACCGTCAAGATCTTCTCACGGCCCTTGATATCAGGGTTCGGCACATGAATGGTCCGGTCAAAACGGCCGGGACGCAGCAGCGCGGGGTCAAGCACGTCCTTGCGGTTCGTGGCCGCCACGATGATCACGCCTTCGTTCGCCTCAAACCCGTCCATTTCAACCAGCAACTGGTTCAGCGTCTGTTCCCGCTCATCGTTACCGCCGCCCATGCCCACACCGCGGGCACGGCCAACCGCATCAATTTCGTCGATGAACACGATGCACGGTGCATTCTTTTTCGCCTGCTCAAACATATCGCGCACGCGGGATGCACCCACACCCACGAACATTTCCACAAAGTCTGAACCAGAAATGCTGAAAAACGGCACTCCCGCCTCGCCCGCAATGGCGCGTGCAAGCAAGGTCTTACCGGTGCCCGGAGGGCCAACCAACAACGCACCCTTTGGAATCTTGCCACCCAAACGGCTGAACTTCTGCGGATTGCGCAGGAATTCAACAATTTCTTCCAGCTCTTCCTTGGCCTCATCAATGCCCGCCACGTCGTCAAACGTCACCCGGCCTTGCTTTTCGGTCAGCAGCTTGGCGCGCGATTTGCCAAAGCCCATTGCCCCGCCACGCCCGCCGCCCTGCATGCGGTTCATGAAGAATATCCAGATGCCGATCAGCACAAGGAACGGCAACCACAGGGAAATTAACGAAAATATGCCAGATTGTTCCTGCGATTTGACAGTTACGCCCACATTCTTGGCAATCAGCGTGCTGGCCACTTCTTCTCCAACAGGCTTGATCGCGACATAGGTATTGCCATCGGTGGCCTTGATCACCACCCGTTCGCCGTCAAGCAACACCGACGTCACTTCACCTGCGTTCACCTTGGCTATGAATTCCGAATAGGACAAATCACGCCCGGTAGTGGTGGCCTGACCGCCGCTGAACAGGTTGAAAAGGGCCAGCACCAGCAACAGCAGCACAACCCAGAATGCGATATTTCTCGCGTTACCCACGTAGACTCTCCTCAATGCGCGGCACGGGGTAGTGTCGCTTAGCTTGCTCTAAGATAGAGATTAGTTCGGTGCGTTCAATGCGATATAATGAAAGAGGTGAAACCAGCGTCAATTCGCGCAGTCCAGCCGTTCGCTAATCCCGCCAA
>JANOFE010000200.1:0-1413 GCA_031413495.1 Pseudorhodobacter sp.
CCCCCCGTTGCTGCAGTCACGCGGTGCAGGTGAACCACCTCGGCCAGTGCCAGATCGGAAAAATCAATCAGCGTTTCCCGCAGTGATCCGTTGCCATGCAGACATTCCGTCCACCGGATTATAAAACGGAGACAAGCAAAAGTCGTGAGTCCCGAGAAAGTTAAATTTGGTTTGGCTAAAGGCATCTCAAAAACACCATCAAACTTGAAAGAACTAGTAAAAAACTTGCCTCAGACAGAACACGGCCCTTGTATTATAAGATGAGCATGCTGCCTAAGACATTACAGGTCAAAGAACTTTTGTGGATTGGCGGGGCCGGAGGCTAAACTTTGTGATTTTTGTCTCGTTTTAGCACGAATTTCGACACAATTCTTGCCTCGGCATGCCTGTGGACAAAGCGAATCACCTGCCCGGCAAAGGCCAGTCATGATCGCTCGGTTGACCGAATGCCCGCCAAGAAAACATCAGCCCTGCTATCTGGAATTGAGTGCGGCAAGCAGGGCGCAATCTTTCATCGGCATTTCTCCGCAATTCCAACGATGCCGGGCCGGTAACCGATTGGTAACGTTTTAGGCATCCGGGGTGACTTGCTCGCTTCCTGGCTGCCTCCGACTCTTCTGTCCGGGGCCATCGAAACCCCAGTTGTTGGATACAAACATGAAAAACATCATTTCGAACTTCATTCGCGAAGAAGACGGCGCTGCCCTTGTTGAATACGGCCTCGCTTTGCTCGTCGTCATCCTTGTTGGTACGGTCGCACTTGGCGCATTGGCTGGCGATACCCTACAGCTTTTCGACAACGCTGCTGACGCAACCACAACAGCGACAGCAGGTCTACCAGCTGCAGATTGATCTTTCAAAAAACTGGTCGCCCCGCGTAATCGCAGGGCGACCGCACTTTTCCAGCTGTCTTTTTCGGAGCTATGTCATGCGCGCCTCATCCATCGTCCTCGCCCTTTTCGGTCTTGCTGTCGCTGGCGGGTCTGCGCAGCTGGCGCGCGAACTGATGACGGCCCCGCAGGCAGATGCGGCAGGCGCGGCTGCACTTGTGACGGTCATGACGGCTGCATCAGAAATCAGGCGTGGCGACTTGATTCAACCCTTCATGCTAAAAGCCCAAAGCTGGCCCGCCGGAGCCGTTCCCGTAGGGTCTTTTGCTGAGGCCACACCGCTTTTGCCACCTGAAGGCGGCGAGCCCCGCCGTGCCTTGCGGTCGCTTGTCGCGGGCGAGGTTATCCTGGAAGGTAAGATTTCCGGCTTTGGTGAAAAGGTGACAATCGCGCAGTCCCTGTCACCCAATGCGCGTGCCATGTCGATCAAGGTTGACGCGGTAACGGCGGTAGGCGGGTTCATCACCCCCGGAGATTATGTCGATGTTCTTTTGACACGCGGAACTGCCGAGACGCTGATGAC
>JANOFE010000201.1:0-10213 GCA_031413495.1 Pseudorhodobacter sp.
GCGGTGAAGGCGGTGCCGGACAGCTGTTCGCCATACAGCCCATAATTGCATTTTTGCGGGCTGTTCTGGCCTTGGGGCAGGGCCCCCGGCAGCGCCTCGGTTTCAAAGTCATTGCCAAAACCGGGCATATAACCGGTGGAAGGAAGCAACCGTTGCGACGACATTTCACTGCCCTTTTCGATTCGGAAATTAGTTGCATTTGTAACAGTTGCGAATGATACGATCAAGCAATAGGCTGCACTTTACCCCTTTGCTTTGGATATGCCGATGCCTGCCCCAGACTTTGACCTTGATCTGTTCCTGCCCTATCTGCTGAATCAGGCGGCCGAAGCCACATCAGCCGCGTTCCAAACCCAGTATCGCACCGAATATGGCATGACGCGTGCGCAGTGGCGGGTGCTGGCCAATCTTGGCAAACACGGCACGATGACTGCGGTTGAAATTTGCCGCGTGACCTATATCGAAAAAACCAAAGTGTCCCGTGCCGTGCAGGCTTTGGCTGAGGCGGGGTTGCTTGCGCGCGGCACGGTTTCTGGCGATCGGCGGCAAGAAAGCCTGACCCTAACACCGGCAGGGCAAAAAGCATTTTCCGTGTTGGGGCAGCGGGCATTGCGTTTTGACCAAACCCTGCGCGACAGGTTGGGACAATCGGCAACCGATACGCTTTTGGTGGTTTTGCGCGAATTGGCAGCTGCGCCCGGTGTGCCGCACACCAACGAAAACAGATTTAGATAACACGTTAAGAAAGTTGACTCTCACACAATCTGCTGCAAGCCTATGGGAAAACGCCGAATGACAGACGAAGGCCGAGGAAACCATGATCCAAGTAGAAATTGACCGTCTGCGTCTGCTGCCAGCGGCACCGGGCAAACTGTTCATCGGCGGTCAGTTCGTGTCTGCATCAGATGGCCAGATGATAGATGTGGTGTCACCGATTGATGGCCGCCTGTTTACCCGCATCGCCTCCGGTTCCACGCAGGACGTGGACAGGGCGGTGACCGCCGCACGGATAAGTTTTGAAGCAGCTAAATGGTCCCGCAGTGCCCCGGCGGAGCGTAAAAAAATACTGTTTCGCGTAGCCGAGCTGATCGAAAAGCACAGCTTGGAACTTGCGGTATTGGGGGTGCGTGACAATGGCACTGAAATATCACTGGCGATCAAGGCAGAACCCGGATCAGCGGCGGCAACGTTTCGCTATTACGCCGAGGCGACAGATAAGGTTTACGGTGAAATTGCCCCAACCGCACCGGGCGTTCTGGGGCTGATCAGCCGGGAACCTGTGGGTGTGGTGGCGGCAATTGTGCCGTGGAACTTTCCGCTGATGATTGCCGCGTGGAAGATTGCCCCAGCCTTGGCGGCGGGCAATTCAGTGGTTTTGAAACCATCAGAGGTGGCGTCACTGTCCCTGCTAAGATTGGCCGAACTTTGCGCCGAGGCAGGGCTGCCAGAGGGTGTCTTGAACGTGGTCACGGGCTATGGTGCCACAGTTGGCGAAGCGCTTGGCCTGCATATGGATGTCGATGTGTTGGTGTTTACCGGATCAGGCGGCGTTGGGCGCAGGCTGTTGGACTATTCAGCACGGTCCAACCTGAAGCGCTGCTATCTGGAACTGGGCGGCAAGTCACCCAACCTGGTGTTTGCCGATGCGCCCGATCTGGATGCAGCGGCGCGCAGTTCTGCTTACGGAATTTTCCGCAATTCGGGGCAGGTCTGTGTTGCCGGATCGCGGTTGATTGTTGAAGACAGCATCCATGATGAATTTGTCGAAAAAATATCGCAGATAGCGGCCAAAATCCGGGTTGGCGACCCCCTTGATCTGACGACCGAGGCAGGGGCGATTTCAAGCGAGGTGCAGATGGAAAAGGATCTCCGCTTTATCGCAATGGCGCAGGCAGAGGGCGGGCGGCTGGAAACCGGCGGCACGCGCATATTGCAGGACACCGGCGGCTATTATGTATCGCCGACCGTGTTCAGTGCCGTCACCCCCACCATGACGCTGGCGCAGGATGAGGTGTTCGGCCCGGTGCTGGGCATTCTGCGCTTTTCTGGCGAAGATGACGCGTTGCGCTTGGCCAATTCAACGGTTTACGGGCTGGCATCCGCTGTCTGGACGGCAAATCTTGGCCGCGCGCACCGCATGGTGCGTGGCATCAAGGCAGGGGTTGTTCATGTCAACACCTATGGCGGGGCGGATGCCACAGTGCCGCTTGGCGGTGTGCGGCAATCCGGAAACGGACACGATAAATCGCTGCACGCGCTAGAGAAATACACAGACCTGAAAACGGCATGGATTCAGCTATAGACGCCAAAAGTCTGCTTTGGGCGGCGGTCAGATTAAATACGCATAAGGTTTGTTATGTAATATATTGATTTCATTGGGTAATCATAAGTCGTTTTGCACTGTCTTACCGCAGCGGGCCGACGATCGTTTCCAGCGTTGAAAGACAGATTTGTTTGGCGGCCCGCGGTGACAACAATTTAGGCGCAATGCAGCGTTCCAGACCAAGGCCATCCACCAACGCAATCAGCATGCGAGACAGGGATTTCACGTCCAGATCAAGGCGGCGCTCGGTCACCAATTCCGCAAAGGCCGCTTCGATACCACGGCGATAGCGGGTGTATTGGCGGCGGTGTTCTCGCCGGAGCGCCGGATTATTGACAATCTCTCCCCACAGCGCCAACCAGATGTTCAATTCATCGCGGCTAAAGAAATCCGGTGCAAACATCGTATCCAGCATGAACAGCAGGTGCGGCTTTCGCGCTTGCGGGCGTTCCAGAACATCCAGCATCCGCACATACATGGATCGGTAGACCGCCACCAACAACCCATCCTTGGATTTGAAATGATGGGTGATCAGACCGCGCGAAACGCCGGCTTCTTTGCAGATATTGTCGATGGTAAATTCCAAGATCCCGCCACGTGCAAGACAGGCCAGCCCGGCCTTGATCAAGGCCGCACTCCGGTCTGCGCTGGTGAGGCGGCTGTATTTCGGGGGATGCGCCAAGGTTGGTCTTACCTGTCTTTCAAAAGGGCGGCTGTGCCGGATCGCCCGGCACAGCTTTATCTTAGACCTTGGTAAACATAACCGGGTCGGGATGACCATCCGCAAGGATGACCGGCACAAGGTTTGCATCATGGATCGCGATGTAGGGCTCAAAGCAAATAAACACAAACCCGCCGGACGCTTCCATCAGGTCTTCCATCTGATTGAAGATGGCCTTGCGCTTGGCCTCGTCCTGTTCGACCAGACCCTGCTGATACAGCGCCTCATATTCGGGGCTGTCAAAGAACGACCAGTTGTAAACGCCGATCTGATCCGGGCGGAACCAGACCAGATTTTCCGTCGGGTCAATGCCACCGGCAAAGTTCATCAATACCAGTTCCAGCGATTTGTAATCCTCGCCAACGGTTTTATCGCCCAAGGCCCAATAGGCAGCATCCTCGGTCGGTTGAATTTCCACCGTGATCCCGGCTTCGGCAAGATTGGCCTGAATGATCTGTGCAATCGCCTGCGTGGTGCTGTCGGTCAGCGCCACCAGTTTGAGCGTCAGATCACTGACCCCCGCTTCGGCCAGCAGCGCTTTGGCGCGGTCCACATCCCGTACCGCAATCAGGTTTGACGCCCGCGCAAACGGCCCACTGGGTTGTATCACGCCCGTCGCACGCGCCGTCAGCCCGTCATAGGCCCCCAGCAAAACCGCTTCACCGTCATAGGCATATTGGATGGCTTGCCGCACCCGCAAATCCTTTAGCGGTTCGGCATTCATGTTGATCGTCAGCCAGGCATAGCGGGTCGATTGCGCCTCAATCAGCACGGCTCCTTCGGGCATCGCCGCCTTCACTTGGGTGGTGGCACTGACCGCAAGCCGGGTGAAATCAAAGGCATCCGCTTCATAGGCCAGTTGGGCGGCCTGATCATCGGTGACAATATAGATCTCGATTGTCGAAAACGCCGGTTTCGGCCCCGTCCAAGCCGGGTTCGCAGTCAGCGTCACTTTCTGGTTCTGTTCCCAGGCAGCAAACACAAACGGCCCGCATTCCGCCGGGCTTTGCGTGGTATAACTGCCACCCACGCCTTCCACCGCCGCCTTGCAGACGATGTTGCCGCCATAATAGGGCAACGCAATCACCATGAAAGGCGCGAAAGCCTCGGTCAGGTGGATAATCCCGCTGCGCGCATCAACCACCTCTACATGATCCAGTTTTTCAAACTGATAGGCCCAGGCCGATTCACTGCCCGCGATCCGTTCAAACGAAAACTTCACATCCTCTGCCGTTACCGGACCAAACCCATTGGTCCAGACCAGCCCCTCGCGCAGCGTAAAGCCAATTTTGGTCGGATCAATCCAATCAATCGCCTCTGCCCCCCATGGCACCCATTTGTTGCCATCGCGGATGTCACCCAGCCGCACCAGCGCCACCTGCGTGCAGCGCGGAATAACCTCGTCCAGCTCGCCGTTGATAAATTTTGGGTCCAGCACCTGAAAATCCGACCCCATGCGAAACCGCAATATGTCGCCATCGGCGGCCCATGCGAAATGCGGGGACAGGGCAAGACCGGCAAAGGTTGCCCCGCCAGCTGCCAAGAACCCACGACGATCAGTGCGCCATTTCGGTATCATGTCATTCCTCCTTGGGTGATATGGGGCCCGGCGATATGACACCGCACGAACCGGTTTGGGATGATTTCCCGCAGCTTTGGGGCCTCGACGCGGCAGCGCGCTTCAACCAACGGGCAGCGGCTTTGGAAAACACAGGCTTCAGGACGGTTCAAAAGGCTTGGAATCTCGCCCCGGATGGCCAGATCGAGGCGGCGTTTGCGGGGGTCTGGCACCGGTTCAGATGCGATCAGGCTTTGCGCATAGGGGTGCAGCGGGCCTGCAAAAACCGCCCGCGTCGGGCCAATTTCCACCAGCCGCCCCAAATACATCACGGCAATCCGGTCTGACACATGCCGGATCATCGCAAGGTTATGGCTGATGATCAGATAGCTCAGCGCGAACTGCGTTTTCAGATCGGTCATCAGGTTCAGAATCTCGCCCTGCACTGATACGTCCAGCCCCGCCGTAGGCTCGTCAGCAATCACCAGCCGGGGGGTAAGCGCCAAGGCCCGCGCCACCCCGACCCGGCGCGCCTGCCCACCAGACAACTCATGCGGATAGCGGCTGGCAAAATTAGCCGGCAACCCGACCAGCGCCAGCAAATCCTTGGCCTTGGCGCGCAGATCGGGCACCGGCGCGCGGTGGATGACAAACGGCTCTGCCAGCAAAGCCCCCACCGTCATGCGCGGTGACAATGACGCAGTCGCATCTTGAAACATCATCGCGGTGGTCCGGCGCAGGGCGGCAAAATCGGCGCGTGTTTGGCGCGCCCGGCCTTCAAAGCGGATGCTGCCACTGCTCACCGGGATCAGCCCCAACAAAGCCCGCGCCAGCGTGGTTTTGCCAGACCCGGATTCGCCCACCAAACCAAAGGTTTCACCGGGCATCATGGCAAACGACACATCCTCGAAAATTTCCAGATGCCGCCGGGCACCGCGACGCCACGCGGACAGCACCCCACCAGCCAAAGGCAGGCGCAGGCCAAGATCTTGCACCTCCAGCAGGGCGGTCATGGGCGGGCCTCATGGCACAGGGCGGTTTGGGTGGCTGACAGGCGCACGCGCGGGGGTGGGGTGGTATGGCAATGGGGTTTGGCTATTCCACAGCGCGGCGCAAAGCTGCATCCGGCGGGTGGTCGGGTCAGGTCGGGCAGACGGCCCGGAATGGTTGGCAGCAGCGCCATCGGTTCTTCAAAATGCCCCGGATCGCAGGCCAGCAGCGCGCGGGTATAGGGGTGGGATGCTGCATGAAACAGATCGTCAACCAGCGCTTCTTCGACCACCTCACCGGCATACATCACATAAACCCGGTCACACAGTTCTGCGACCACCCCAAGATGGTGTGTCACCACCAGAATAGTGCCTTGGTAATCGCGGCGCAGATCGCGCAACAGGTGGATGATCTGCGCCTCCATCGTGACGTCCAGCGCGGTCGTCGGCTCATCCGCCACCAAGACCTGCGGGTTCATCAGCAGGGCGGCGGCGATGGCCACACGCTGGCGCATACCGCCTGACAGTTCATGCGGATAGCGCTGCAGGCACAGGGCCGGGTCCGGCATGCCAACGCGCGCCAGAACCGCTGCGGCGCGGCGGTGCTTTTCGGCGCGGCTTATGGGTGCGGCATGTTGAAAATCCATCAACTGCGCGCCGATGGTCAGTACCGGGTTGAACGCTGTCATCGGGTCTTGAAAGATCATCGCAATGGCGCGGCCCCGCAGATCGCGCTGCGCATCGGCGGGCAGCTGCAAGATATTTTCGCCTTTGTAGCGCACCTCGCCCCCCGTCACCCGCGCATTGCCGGGCAGCAGATTGATAATGGCGCTGGCAAGCGTGGATTTGCCGCAGCCGCTTTCGCCGACAATGCCAATCACCTCACCCGCCCGCGCCACTAGACTGGCCCCGCGCAAAGCCGCAACTGTGCCGCCCGCACTGGCATAGGCAACCGATAGGTCATCTATTTCCAGCAGCGGCACGGTCATCGCGGCCTCGATTGGTGCAGGCGCGGGTCCAGCGCATCGCGCAGACCTTCGCCAAGGAATGTAAATCCCAATGTCGCCAACACCAGCGGCACCCCCGCCGCCACCACCAGCGTGGTGGAACTGCGGATCGACGTATAGCCATCATACAGCACATTTCCCCATGATGGCGTCGGCGGTCGCACCCCAAGGTTGAGGTAACTTAACCCCGCCTCCAGCATAATCACCACCGGGATATCCATGCTTAGCACAATGCACAAAGGCCCCACCACGTTGGGCAACAGGTGGCGCAGAATAATGCGCGGGGTGCTGGCCCCAATTGCCTGCTCGGCCATCACAAAATCACTGCCCCGCAGGGTCAGGGTCTGCGCCCGGATCAGCCGCGCATAGCCGGGGATCGACACCAGCACCACCACCAGAATCAGCGTCCCAGTGCCAGGGCCGACCACCGTGATAATGGCCAAAGCAAACATCACCATCGGCAGCGAATTCAGCGAATCGAACAGCAATACCAAAATGCTATCCAACCAGCGCGGGCCATACCCCGCGATCAGGCCCAACAGCAGACCGCTGATGCCCGCAATTCCCGTCGCCGTCAGCGCGATAGACAGCGCCGTGCGCGCGCCGTAAATGATCCGCGACAGCGTATCGCGGCCCAGCTGATCTGTGCCCAGCCAATGCGCCAGACTGGGCGCTTGCAGCTTGGCCCGCACATCCAGCGCCACCGGGTCATAGGGGGCCAGCCAGGGTGCCGCCACCGCCATCAGCACAAACGCTGTCACCAAAACCAGCCCCATCACCCCCATCGGATCCCGCATCAGCGCCGTCAGCGCGGGGAGGTTACTTTGAAAGCGCATCACGCACCCTTGGGTCAAGCCGGGCGATCAGCAAATCGGCAAGCGTGATCACCAGCAGATAGAACGCTGTCGTCACCAGCACCGTGCCCATCACCACCGGGTAATTGCGCTTGAACACCGCCCCGGTGATCAAGGTACCGATACCGGGGCGCGAAAACACGGTTTCCACAAAAACCGCGCTTGACAGGATACTGCCCAATCCGACCGCGATGACCGAAATTGTCGGCACAATCGCAATGCGCAGCGCATACCGAAACACCACACGCCGTTCGGGCAAACCAAAGGCACGGGCGGTGCGGATATGATTTGCCCCCATCACCTCCAGCATAGAGGCACGCACCATCCGTGCCAGATAGCCAACCCACCCGATCCCCACCGCAAAGGATGGCAAGATCAGCGCCCGCAGTTGCGACCCGAAATCCCCCGCCTGCCCCGCACCAATGGCAGGCAACCATTTCAGCCAGACCGCAAAGACCAGCAAAAGGTAAATCGCCACCACAAAAGACGGCACCGAAATGAAGCTGACCGATACAATGCCAAGCACCCGGTCAATCACCGTGCCCCGGTACACCACCGCCAAACAGCCCAGCGTTATGCCCAGCGTCAGCGCCCATCCCAAAGCCACCAAGCCAAGGATCAAGGTATGGGGAAACGCCTCAAGTATCTGGTCCAGCACCGGGCGCTTTGACCAGACATCCAGCCCCAGATCCCCGCGCAAGACATTGCCAAAAAACCGCCCCACCTGCACCAGCACGGGTTGATCCAGCCCCATCCGTTCGGTCAACAGCGCCTTCAGTTCCGGTGTCGCCCGCGGCCCCAAGGCCACGCTTGCAGGATCACCCGGCACCAGAAACACCATCCCATACATCGCCAGCATGACCACAATCAGGATCAAAAGCGCCAACGCGGTGCGTTTGATGGCATAGATCAGCATCGCTGTATTCCAGTGGCGTCAGACCAGATCACGCGCGATCTCCTCGTCCCAGACATGCTCAAAGATCAAGCTATCCCCCTCATACACCGCCAGTGTTTTTTGCACCCTGAAATGCGTGGCGGTGCACGACAACCGCCCCTTGCTGTGATGGTGAACGGTGGCCTCGGCACAGTCCATGGTGAACCTGAAATCAGTGGTCGTTACCGCCGACAGCGGATTGCCATCCGTAATTTCATACCGCACCAATCCCGCCGAGGTTTGCGTTTGCCCAATATCCGCCAGGGTCTTGCTAAAGTTGTACCGTGGAAAATCCACCACCATGCGGCCTGTCAGCAAATCGCGCGTCACTTGGCGGGGCGGGCTTTCCACCTCGTGGTACACCGATGGCGTTTGTGGCGCAGTTTCCACCGGGCCAAAGGCGGGCAGATCAGCGTCCGCAGCGCGCGGGGGCCGCACGGGAAGGTCCAGCCAGCTATCCCCAAGCTGCACGGTCAGTGTTGCCAGTTCCGGCGACGGCCAGGCAATCGGCCAATAGGTTGTGGATAGAGAAACTGCTATCCGGTGCCCCTTCGGGAATGCATGCGCAATATCGTCCAGATCAACTGTAGCGCCGTAAATTTCCCCCGGCACCAAAGCGGTCGCAAATTCATGGCTGTCGCGGTGCGTCAGGTTCAAAAGCCCAATCGTCACCCGGGTGGACCGCCCGTCCGGGGCCACATCATTCAGCCGCACCGCAACCAGCGCCTGCGGCCTGTCACTGGCAAAGCGCAGATGCAGTTGCGCAGCGCCAAGCATATCCAGTGCCGCAGCCAAAGGTTCAGTCATGAAAACCAATGACCCGCCATCCTCTTCGCGCTGATCGCCCGGCCAATCGGCACCGTCGCCGTAACGGCCAACCTCGCCTGCCCCAAGCCCGACCCACAGCGGCGAACAGACCGCAGCCGCCCCCTGCCCCGCCAACGGCCCCAAACCGCCGCCGGGATTGAGCCAAAGTTTTTGCGGCTGAATACGCGGCGATGGCCAGGTATCCTCGGCCACCCAGCGCCCCGGGCGATGCCGATAACAGGTCTGCGGCGGCACATGATCCTGCATCCAGACCCGGTACATCGGCTGATCCATCATGCCGGTATCGCGGCCTTTCATCCAGTGATCGCACCAACGCACCACTTCTTGCAGCCAACCGATTGCGGGCTCTACCGTCACATCCTGCGGATAGGAATGCGCCCAAGGCCCGATCAGCCCCAATCGCGGCCCCGACAGCCCGGCAAGCAGGCGTGGCACCGCTTCGGAATAGTTATCGGCCCAACCGCTGACCGCATAAACCGGAATTTTTATGGCCGAAAAATCCTCGCATACCGACCCTTGTTTCCAATGCGCATCCCGCCGCTGATGCGCCAGCCAATCCAGAATCCAGGGTCGGTTGGCCGTGATCCTTTGCAGCCACATATCGCGCCAGCGATCCCCGACAATTGCAGGGTCTGGCGGCAGATCGTTGCTGGAAAACATCGTGGCCGACCAGTCGAAATTGTCTTTCGACAAGCAACCACCGACCCAATGTATATCCGTTGCATAGCGATCATCCGTTGACCCCACCGTGATGATTGTCTTCAACCCCGATGGCTGGCGCGCGGCGATCTGCAACCCATTGAAGCCACCCCAGGAAATGCCGATCATCGTCACCTGACCGTCACACCAAGGCTGCTGCGCAAGCCATGCGATCGCATCACAGCCATCTTGTTGTTCTTGTTCAGTATATTCGCCGGTTATGATACCGTCGCTGTCCCCCGTGCCGCGAATGTCCAGCCGCACGCAGGCATAGCCGTGCCCCGCCAGATACATATGAAT
>JANOFE010000202.1:0-3011 GCA_031413495.1 Pseudorhodobacter sp.
GAAGGGCAAGGTCTCCTCGGCCATGCCGAAGGTGCCGCCGGCGAGCGCGAAGACCAGCATCAGGAGAGGAATCACCAGCCGCTCGCGGCGCCGACAGGCGCGCACCGCCAGACGCACGCCGGCGTCGATCGCGCCGGTGGCTTGAATGACCGAGAACGATCCACCGATCAACAGAATGTAGAAGACGATCCGCGCCGCCGCTTCGAGGCCGCGCGGGAACGCCAGCAGGAGGTCGCCGACGCCGGCGGGCTTCGCATCGACTGGGCGGTACGACGTGGCGTCGACCAGAGTGCGGCCGTCGCGCGTCACCCGTTGGTAGACCCCGGCCGGAATCACGTGGGTGGCGATGGCCGCCAACAGCGCCAGCGCGGACAGCAGCACCCAGGTGTGCGGCACTCGGGACACACGTGTCTCGCTCAATGGTCGCCTGCCGCGCAGTAGCGCACCGCCGCTTCGAGATAGATCCGCGCTGCCTCGAAGAGTTCATCGATCGGTAGCGCTTCGCGGGGGGAGTGCGCGTGGGTGAGGTCGCCGGGACCGAGCACGACCGTCGGCAAGTGAGCGAAGTTCGATAGCAGAGCACCGTCGGTCCAGGCCGGAAACGAGAGGGGTTGATTGGAAGAAGCGGGCTCGCCCCGGCTCGCTAGCGCTTCGTGGAGGCATCGGACCAGTGGGTGATCCGGCGAAACTTCGAGCGGGCCGTGCTCCATGGTGGCCATCCCTCCGGCGATTCGGCCGATCGAGATGCGAAGGCCCGGAAGTGACGCCTCGACCGCCCGCGCCAGTTCGGAGAGTTCGGCGATCACGGAGTCGTAGCTTTCGCCTGGGACGGTGCGGCGATCGAAGACGATGGTGCAGTGCGCCGCCACCGTCGACGGTTGATCGCCGCCGCCACGGTCACAGACCGCCACAACCAACCGCTGCATTTCAATACCGAAAGCGCAAAAAGGCCGGGGGTGCTGGCAGCAGCCCCTGGCGTTCACGCTGGTTTGATGGCGCGGTTGTTGGGGGAAGGCAGGTAGTCCGATAAGGTTTGAAGTCTTGCCGGATTTGATTGAAATCAAATCAGGTCGCGCCTGCCTGCCCCGGCAGGCGCGACCTGATTTACCCACTGTTCAGAATGTTGACATCCCCTTGCCCAACGGCGTTCCGCCTTATGGACAACGAACCGAGAAACGCTCCATTGGAGCGTTTCCAGATCGGTCCGGGGCAAGAAAGAAATGCCCCGCCCGAAAATCCAATTCACTTCTTCTTCGGTGGCACGAACCGCTTGCTGGTATCTGTCGCAGGTGCGCCCTTTGGCTTGGCGAAGGCTGGCTTGCCCGCAGGTTTACCAAACGACTTGCCTTCAGACCCGTGCGATTTAAACCCAGCCGCCCGTGCAGGCCGCGCATCCGCTGCAGCCCCGCCACCGTGTGATTTGAACCCGGTTGACCGCGGTGCAGCCCCCGCAGGTTTGCCGCCCGCCGCCCAACGTGGCTTTGCCGCCGCATCACCCCCCGGGCCCGCATCCCGCTTGGCATAGGGCTTAGCCCCATCTTCACGCTTCGCATACGGCTTGGCACTGTCTTCACGCCGCGCATAAGGCTTCGCGCTGTCTTCGCGTTTCGCATAAGGCTTCGCCCCGTCTTCACGCTTTGCATAGGGCTTTGCGCCCGCGTCATCGCGCTTCACATATGGCTTTGCATCATCGCGCTTGGCATAGGGCTTTGCCCCCGCCTCAGCCCGCGCAGCATAGGGCTTTTTCACTGGCCCATCGTCCCGCTTGGCATAGGGTTTCCGCGCTTCTTCGCGCGGCGCATAGGGCTTGGCTTCCTGATCATCGCGCGGTGCCCATGGCTTATCAAACCCGGTCGGCGGCGTGTCTTCTACCAAACGCGGCGGCTTTGGAACGTAGGCTGGCTTGTCCGCCCGTGGTGCGCGAGGTGCTTCATCCGCATCACGGCGCGGCGCTGCACGCGGCTTTGCCGGACGTGCCGGTGCGCGCTCTGTGCGCTCCGTCCGCTCACCGAAATTCCGCTCAGGGCGGTCCATCGACGGCTCGCCCTCCATCCGCGTCATCACAACGCCTGCTTCCAGATCAAGCGTTTTGCCAAACTTGGGCGCAACAGCCTTGCCGATCTGCACAAACGTCTCATTTTCCTGCACCCGAATGGCACCAATTTCGTTCTTGGTAATACCGCCCGCTTCACAGATTTTCGGCAGCAACCACCGCGCCTCGGCCCGGCCTGCACGGCCAACTGACACGCTAAACCAGATGCTTTCACCAAATTCAGACCGCTCGCGCGCCGCCGGGGCCGCCGCACCCACGTCTTGCAACACCTCAGGCGCAGACCGCCCTTCGCGCCACAACCGCACAAACGCCGCCGCCGCCTGTTCCGCCCCAAAGCGTTCCAGCACAATCGCCGCCATCGCGGAATCGTCACCCACATCGGCGGTCAACGCCGGGTGATCCAGCAGGCGCATGTCATCGCGGGTGGATACTTCTTCGGCAGACGGAGCCTTTGCCCATTCGGCCACAACCTTGGCCCCTTGCAGCAACCGCTGCGCCTTTTTGAACTCCGCAGGTGATACGATCAGCGCCGATACGCCCTTCGATCCCGCCCGCCCGGTCCGGCCAGACCGGTGCAACAACGTCTCAGAATTGCTTGGCAAATCCGCATGGATCACAAGGTCCAACCCCGGAAGGTCAATCCCCCGCGCGGCCACGTCGGTCGCAATACAAACCCGCGCACGCCCGTCACGTAACGCCTGCAACGCGTGCGTGCGTTCCTGCTGCGAAAGTTCGCCCGACAAAGCAACAACCTGAAACCCACGGTTGCCCATGCGCGCCAAAAGATGGTTCACCGCCACACGGGTCTTACAAAACACAATCGCTGACCGCGCTTCATAAAACCGCAGCAGGTTGAAAATCGCATGCTCGCGGTCACGCACGGTCACACTCAGCGCGCGGTATTCGATATCCACATGCTGACGCGCCTCGCCCGCCGTCTGAATCCGCAGCGCATTGC
>JANOFE010000203.1:0-2002 GCA_031413495.1 Pseudorhodobacter sp.
CGCAAAGATCGACCCGCCCGTAACCACAGGCAGCCCGTAATTCCGCGCCTCCATAACAGAGGTTATTTGGCGGCGCGAGGGGTAAAATCACCCCTCAAACGCCCAAATCCCGCAACACCCCCGGCAACATCTCGGGCAAATCTTCCGCAATCAACCCCGGCCCGAAACTGCGCGCGCATTCCACATGCAGCCAAGCCGCCGTTTCCGCCGCCTGCATCGGGGCAAATCCCCGCGCCAATAACCCGGTGATGAACCCCGCCAGCACATCGCCTGACCCGGCAGTGGCAAGCCAAGGTGCCGCGCGGTCGTAATGCGCCGAGTTGATCGAACAGCGGCCATCGGGGGCAGCGATCACCGTGTCTGGGCCTTTGAACAGCACAACGCAACCGGCACGCGCGGCAGCTTCCCGCGTGGCATCGACTTTGGAATAGGCCGGGCCGCTGAACGCTGGCGCGTTTAACTTCGCGGCGATGTCAGGGAACAGGCGGGCAAATTCCCCGGCATGGGGGGTGAGGATGCAGTCTGCGTGCAGGGCGGCGAACAGGTCGGGGTGGCGTGACAGGATGGTCAGGGCATCGGCGTCGAGGACAACTTTTCGCTTGGCCCCCCTCCCCTCACCCCTCCCCACGAGGGGGAGGGGAAGCGCTTGGTCGTTTGGCATTGCCCCTGTTCCCAAGCGGCCCGCCTCCCCCTCGTGGGGAGGGGGTGGGGGTGGGGGGCTATCCAAAGGCGGCAAACCCAAAGCCACCGCCACCAACCCCACCGCACGCGCGTCCAACCCCAAGCCCGGCCCAAGGCACAGCGCGTTGATCCGACTATCAGATAAAATGTCCACCGACCCCGCCCCATCCGCGACAGCACGCAACATCACCGCATCCAACCGCGCGGCGTTTTCGGGGATGGCGTCCGGGGGGCAGGCCACCGTCACCAGCCCTGCCCCGATGCGCAGCGCGCCGCGCGCAGAGAGGCGGGCAGCGCCGCAATGGCCGGGGGGACCGGAGAGGATGAGGGCGTGGCCGTGCGTGTATTTGTGCCCAGTAATTTCCACCCACCCTTTGTCGAGGATGCTCCGCATATCAGAAAAGCCGGGCCGCAAGTCGAAGGCGTCTAGCCATACGACGACTGAACCGTTCGGTTTGGATTTCGTCAGCGGATCGTAACGCGCACCCAATGCACGCATAGCTTTCTTGGGATCCAGACCAATGGACTTGATAACAAGCTTGCCGCTATGTTCTGGCCCATCTCCCAAAACATGACCAAGTTTCGCATAGCCAAAACCGACCGTCAAATCAGTGCGAATCCCACCAACACGTTCCTGACACACGTCCCGTCCGCTATCAGAGCAAAGTCCAGATGGGACATCGACGGCCACCAGCTTGCCAACATGGTTCTGCGCCGAGGCTTCCAAGGATTTGGAGATTTTGAAAGCCTCACCTACAAGAGGACGTGACAAACCGATGCCAAACAGTGCATCCACATAGACCGCTGCGTTAGTGCCCCACGGCTCAAACGAAACTGCATCACGCACCACCCCCATCCCCAACCACCGTTCATAATTCACCCGTGCATCCGGCGGCATGCCTTCCGGCGTGCCATAGAGGAACACCTCCACCTCCCAGCCCCATTCCTTCAACAACCGCGCCACCACGAATCCATCACCGCCGTTGTTGCCCGGCCCGCACAGCACCACCGCGCGGTGCGAGGTCGCGGCCAACTCAGGCCATTCCGCAAACACCGCCTCGACCACGCCGCGCCCGGCGCGCTCCATCAGCTCAAGGCCCGTCACCTCGCCTGAGGCAATTGCGGCGGCCTCGATGGCCCGCATTTGGGCGGCGGTCAGAAGTTCGGTCATGGTTACGCCACCTTGTTTTCAAAACGCCACCAAAAGGCGCTACCTGCCTAATATTTAATCACACCGCCCAGAATCGCATGATACAATCCACCTGCAAAACCTATCGCGATTGTTCCTGCCTAACAGAAATGATCAGAGGGCTAGGCAAGA
>JANOFE010000204.1:0-4312 GCA_031413495.1 Pseudorhodobacter sp.
TCGCAGGCCAAGGCTGGCATCGGCCGCTGGATCACCTTCTACAACCACCATCGCCCACACACTGCCCATGGCGGTCAACCGCCCGCCGTGGTCTACTTCAACCAAATCGAAACCGATCAGCAGAGGCAAGCAGTAGCTTAAACCACTCGGGAATCTGTCCAAGTGTTGCGGAGTAGCTCATGACCTTGGCCTCCCCCAGGTCGCCACTCGTTCATAATGATCGACTGGTTTGTTGTGATCCTATCCCCAATATTGGACCGCTCCACCATGGGCATGGGCGGCATCACTTCCATCCAGAAACTGAAATTGGCAACTGTGTTATTAAATCGGCCCTATTGGAAATGGGGGAATTTTGGCTAAGCTTGGTGCCAGCTAGACGGTTCCGTCACTATTCCCGCCCTTGTTGCCCAACACATCAATCTTGCGGTAAAGTGTCGGGCGTGAGATGCCCAATGCTGCCGCTGTTTTACTGATGTTGCCTTTGTAATGCGCAAGTGTGTTTTCGATCAATATTACCTCGGCATGTTTTAGCGACAAATTCCTTGCTAAACGTTGATGACGTTCAATATTTTTTGACGACTGCAGATTTTCTGGGTCAGTGGGCGCTGTAATTTCCTTTGGCAGATCAGCCATTCGCACATGCCTTGATTTAGCAAGATAGTGCAGTCCTGACATAACATTACGCAGCTCGCGCACATTGCCAGGCCAAGAATGTGCCATCAATGCATCTTGCACGTCGGACCCTAAAACCAAAAGTTCAAATCCAGTCTCAGCGCTGATCTTTTGGTTATAGTGTTCAGCGATCAGCAAAACATCTTCACCGCGGTCCTGCAGAGGCGGTATCTTCAAAATAACCGTGCTGAGACGATAAAACAGATCGCGTCGAAAACGGCCAGCTTCGACCTCATCCAGCAAAACACGGTTTGTAAGGGATACCACTCGTACCGAGGGTTCGGATTGGTTGGGATCGTGAAGTCCTGTCAGCCGTTCTTCCAGAACACGAAGCAGAAATGGCTGCAAATCAGCGGGGAGTTCGCCGATTTCATCTAGATAAAGTGGTACTGAACGCCCGCCTTCCTTGGGCAGCAGCGCCCCGTCACCGAACATTTTTTGCGTGATCGCGCCGCAATTTATTGCGCTAAAGCGGTGTGTATTTGACGGCTTCATCTGGGAATGGATCAGCCGGGCGAACAGTTCTTTGCCAACGCCTGTTTGCCCTTCGATCAAAGTTGGAGTGTTGACCATTGCGATGCGGTAGGCCGTATCCAGTGCTTCTAAAATTGCATCACTCTTTCCGACGATCTTTAGATCGGTGTCGCGTATAACAACTCCGGGCAGGGCAATAATAGGCGAACGTTTGACGCGTTCAAATGTTGGGACGGCTGTCCTGAAGGTTAAGGCCGCACCCTTCACTTCGCCGTCAACATCAATCAGGCGGATATCTTGGCAGCCATGATCTGCTGGAAGGGCTGCAAGAATACGGTCTTCGGATAACCCATCGCGCAGATCCAGAAAACGCGTTCCCAAGCCCAAATCAGCGCTTGGTCGGTCCAGCTTAAGGCCGGAATTTCGATTGAAGATGAGCCTGCCAAAGCGGTCGACAACAGCCAGACCGTCGGTTGAATCGTTCGCTGGACTTGTTGAATGGCCACCAATTGCCTCCATCAGGCGCATGTTCAACAAGGCTTGGTCGTATTCCAACGCAACCTCAATATCGCGGGCAACGGTGGCTGCAAAGGCGGCGTTGTGCTTTTGAAATATCCGGGTTAGCCCAGACAGGTTGATCACCCCGATGATGCTGCGGTCGATGGGATCGCGGATCGGCGCTGCCGCACAGCTCCATGCTTTCATGCCTTCGCAGAAATGCTCTTCGCCGTGCACATAGACCGGCTCGCCCGCCCACAGGGCCGTGCCGATGCCATTGGTGCCCGAGTCATGTTCGCTCCACAACCCACCAACGCTTAGGTTGATTTTGCTGGCCTTGGTCAGGGTCGAATTATCGCCGACTGTATCGAGAATCACGCCATTGGCGTCGGTCAGGATCAGCATCGCCTCGGCACCCGATAGCAACTCGCCGATCTGGGTCAGGGAGGCGCGGGTGGCACGACGCAGTTCCGCATGATCATAGGTGGATTTGCTGATCGGCGTGTTGCGCTCTAACGACGGGGCCGCGAACTGTTCGGGCTTGATACCAGTCGTGTTGCTGCGAATCCAGGATTGATAAATAACCGAACGCACCCCGGTCAGGGGCAGGCTGGGCGTGTTTCTGTTGGCCAGAAATCGGTTCCAAGCCTTTGAGGTTTCGCGCGGATCAACATCGGCGAAATCAAAACCCAGTCGGGGTTTGAAAGACATGGCGCGCTGATCTGAACTCATCATTAAATCCCCTCCCGTGGATTTAATCGTAGTTTCCGTGCAAACGACGCAATCGTCTGGCTGGGGATCATCCCCCTTGGCTGGTAACAGGGTGTTTGAAACTAGGCGATCTGAAGTCGAGTTTTGATGTCTTGCGCCAGATCGTCTTCGGAATAGCTACGGTTCACAGTCAGGTTCGCCAGATCGGCGATCTTGTCGTTTAGGTCGGCGTCGAGCGGCGTGAAAAATCCATTCTCCTTTGTCGCGATGATAAACCGAACTTCGCCGTTTACCCGTTTCAGCTGGCCCAGAAAATGCAGCTGAATGCCGGAACTGTCATCCGCGATCACCACGCGGCCATTGGTGCTGATGCGCAAATAGGGCACGGGGTTGTCGGCCAAACGCGGGCGGGCCTGATCGACGACGATCAAGCCTTTGGCCTGTGGCGGGGCCGCTGCTTTCTTGGCCTTGTCGGCAGAATATTTGCCACCGCTTAGGGTATCAGCAAGCTTTTCGATGGTGCCCCAGTTGCGTTGCAGATGCTGTTTGGCTTGTTGATCTTCTGCGCGTGGGCCAGATTTCCTAGAAATGATGTCCAAGCAGGCACACTCCTTAAGTTTCGCGGCAAGTGTCTATTTGTCGCAGCGCAGATGAATCTCTAACACAGGTTGACGATTCGGCTGCATCCCATCTGAAAATGTCGCAGAACCGTTACACCTGTAACATTCCTTTACATATCGCATGCCGTGCCGGATTAACTTGGCCGGGGCGCAGGACGCGCGTCCGAAGGTGCCGCAACCTTTGCACCCATCCGGCCCTCACTGATCCAGCGTGCGGCCAGAACGAAAGCGCCGGTTGCAAATTCGCGACCATGGGCCGCGATCATTTCTTCACCTATCAGGGCAATGCGTTGAAAAAACGCATCTTTGCTTTGCTCGTCTGCGGTCAGTTCAGCGGGGGTGTCTGGGGTCATTGTCGTGCCTTTCAGGATTTGAACATGCTATCGGGAAAATCCACCAGTGCCGCTGATCCATCGGCCCCGGCCACTGCCAGAAACTTGCCGTCTGTTGACCAGGCCATCGCGGTGATCCCGGCCCCGGTGTCTTCGCGAAGCAGGATTTCGGAAGGCCGGCCAATTTCCGCCAGACTGAGCAAGCCGTTGGCATAGCCGACCGCCACAAGGTTGCGCGTAGGGCAGGTGGCGACGGCGTTGATCAGGACCAAGCCTGCCTTGCCAGACATGATATCAGCCTGATCCTCCAACCCCCAGGCGGCAACGCGGAATGCACCTGCGGCAACAACGGAATTGCTTGGACCGCCAAAGGCAACAGAACGAACGGGCGCGGGGAAATTGCCGTGTTTGTGGGGCTTTACGTGAGGGACGTCGATCGCACAGAAACCGTCTGTCTTTAGGCAAACGGTCAACCATGCGCCATCGGCGCGCCACGCAATTGCGGCGGGGGTGCCCGCCAGCGGAATGGTGACCGACGCATCATTTACATCGGCCACATTCCAAAGCGTCACGCCGCTATCATGTGCGACGGCCAGTGTTCGGTCATCCGGTGAAAACGCCATGTCATTGATCCCGGCAGGGGCAAGAAGGCACTGCTTTTCATCTGCATCTGACCCCGTCAGAAACACCATATCGCCGCAGCCATAGGCAAGCGTTGCGCCATCAGCTGTCATCGCAACAGCGGTGATCGGGCCTGTGGCTTTTGCGGGCAGATGCACGGCAATGCCGCCTGGCGTCAGGGTGTTGATCCGGCCGTTGGATTTGGCAAAGGCAAAGTTTTTTGCGCCATGCGGCACCACAGTCGTGCTGCGCCCATCGGTATAATCAGCGGCTTTCAACGGGGCGTGTGATTTGGCGCGCGGTGCAATCGTGACCCGCGCCGTATCCACCGCGCGCCGGATGCGGGTGTTAGACGATTCCTTGTCAGCCGTAGCGGCCAAAAAA
>JANOFE010000205.1:0-2210 GCA_031413495.1 Pseudorhodobacter sp.
ACCTGGCCACCTTGCAGGCACAGTCCCTCAAAATGCAGGGCTGGATACGTCGTCAGACCTTCAGCCCGGAACATGAAAAAACCCTGCGGCGCTTTTCCAGCTGGGAAGTGGCAGAGCTGATTTTCAAGATCAACCAGTCCACCTTTCGGGGCCGTCTTGCCGCCGAGCCGGACCTGCCGGGGGGCGAGGTCGAAGAAGACGGTCGGCAACGCTGGTTTTCCTTGGCCGAGATCAACGAACTGCGGCGCCGCATGAAGATCAACCGCCATTCCCTGATGCCCAAACGACCGCAGGGCAAGCGGGCAGTGCGGGTGGCAATTGCCAATTTCAAGGGCGGTGCGGGCAAATCCACCGTTGCCCTGCATATGGCGCATGCGGCGGCCCTGGATGGCTACCGTGTCCTCTGTGTGGATTTTGATCCGCAAGCCACGCTGACCCATTCGATGGGGCTTTATGACGTGTCTGAGGATTTGACCGTCTGGGGCATCATGGCGCGTGATCTGATTCAAGAAACCGACCGGATGAATGCCGGGCCAAGGGCGGCGGAATCCGGCACCGCCCTGCCCCAGCGCCGCATCCCCGCAGGCATCCGCGATATGGGTCTGGATGCGCTGCGGGTGTCTGATTTCATCAAGCCAACCGCGTGGCCAACGATAGATATCGTGCCCTCTTGCGCCAATGCGGCCTTTGTTGAATTCGCCTCTGCCCAATACCGCCATCTGAACCCGGATTGGTCGTTTTTCGCGGCCGTGTCGCGCTATCTCGATGCGCTGCCCGATGATGCTTATGACGTGATCATCTTTGATTGCCCGCCTGCGATTGGCTACCAATCCATGAACGCGGTGTTCGCGGCCGATGTCCTTTATATCCCCTCCGGCCCCGGCTATTGGGAATATGACAGCACCACCTCGTTCATCGGGCAACTGGCCGAAGCTTTGGGCGATCTGTCCAAGGGTTTTGACGGCACCTTTCCTGCCGGCAAGATGCGCCTGCCCAAGGCCTTTCTTGAGGTGCGCTTTTTGATGACGCGCTATGAGCCCGGAAATGACCTGCACCGTGCGATGCTTGAAGCGTTTCGTAAGGTGTTTGGGGGTTTAGTGACCGAGCACCCGGTCGAAATGACCCGCGCCGTTGAACAATCGAACCGGTTCCTGTCGTCGGTCTATGAGATCGACTATCGCAATATGACGCGGGAAACCTGGCGCAGGGCGCGCACCAGTTTTGACCGCGCTTATGACGAATTCAAAGATTGCTTCTTGCAAGCATGGGATCAGGTGGAGGGTAAGGTATGACAAAGAAACGTTTGACCTTTGATATTGACCTGCCCGAAGAAGAAACCTTCCCTGCAGGGAAGGTTTTGGCCCCGCTGCCCCGTCGCGGCCCGATGGCCGCAGCCATCACAGAAAACGCCGATAGCCTGCGAGAGCGGCAGTCGATCGAGGCCGAGATCAGGGCCGAGAATGACGCGCTGGCCATTGAACATGTCCGGCTGAAGCGGCTTGGCCTTATCACTGATCTGGTGGCGCTGGACCTGATCGAAACCTACAAACTGACCCGGGATCGCGCCTTGGGTGACGATTTGGAACTGACCGAACTTGTCGCTTCAATCCGCGACGTTGGTCTGTCAAACCCGATCAGGGTGGAACAGCGCGACGATGGCAAGTTTGAATTGATCCAAGGGTTCCGCAGGCTGGCCGCCTATCGGATTTTGCTGGCCGAAACCGGTGATGCAGCACTTTGGGGCGCGATTCCCGCCGCCATCATGCAGCGCGGCGAGACGATGGAAATGCTGTATCGCCGCATGGTGGATGAAAACATGGTCCGCAAGGACATTTCCTTTGCCGAGATGGCGATGATGGCGATCAACTTTGCCCGCGATCCTGCCACCGCTGAAAACGATGCCGACCGGGCCGTGGCACAGCTTTTTCAATCGGCGGGTTATTCCAAGCGCAGCTATATTCGCGGCTTCATTCGCATGATGGATGTTCTGGGCGAGCATTTGAAATTCTACCAGCACATTCCGCGCGCGCTTGGCCTGCGGGTGTCGGAAGAGTTCGAAGAGCGTCCTGAAATTGGCGGCCAGATCAAAGCCATCCTGAAGGACATGAACAATCGGTCTGTCCAGGACGAGATCGAAGTTTTGCGCCAGGCCGTTGGCGTGGCAGGGGACGATGAAGAATTGGTCGCGCGCGCCAAGCCGGTTCGTTTGC
>JANOFE010000206.1:0-2386 GCA_031413495.1 Pseudorhodobacter sp.
GACACAGTTGCCACCGGCACCGACGCCTGCCGCAACGCCAGACTGGTAACACAGGTATGCGTCGCGGTCAGCGACGTGACCGTTACGCCCGCCGGAAACAGGGCAGCTCCGCTTATCGTTGTTACAACGATGTTTTCCAACTGACTCGCATATCCGGTGACATTCCCGCCCGATGTGCACAGATCGGCGGGGGCGATCCGGGCCAGATAGCGGGTGGCGTCCCGCACGCCTGCGATGGCTGCCTGATACGACCAGAACAGCCGCATGGATTCTACGCTAAGAAACGCGAGCATCAGGATCAGCGGCAGGCTGAGCGCAAACTCGACCAGCACCGCGCCTTCCTCCCGCCGCCAGAACTGCCAAAAGCCACGATCAAGCGCGCATCTTGTCCGTGTGTCGCTGTGTTTTCTGGGCGCCATCCGGATCACCGATAGAGCTGGATGAAATCGTTGTAGACACCGGTGATGGCGCCCGACCCGACACCGCCTGCGGTGTTCACGACCTCGACCATGATGTCGAAATCCGACCCTCCGGACTGCACTGGCTCAGTCATGAACAACTTGACATATTCCAACGGCACCAAGTTGGTGGTTCGACCGGCCATGTTATCGCAATCGGATTTGGAAATAACTGCAGCAATCACAGTTCTGCGGTCTGGATCACTTGTTGGACCCGAGGCATGGCAAATCGGCTTTCCGTTTTCGTTTCGCGTGGGAAGCGGCACATTGTTTGGGGCAGTTCGAGCGCGTGCTGCGGCAATCTCAGCCAAGTACATTTGATAGCGGGTGCTCGTGAAGTTGGTGCCGCTAGGATAGGTGCCTGCGTGATTGGTATTCACATATGCTTGACGGTTCCACGAACCGTTGCCGAAACGGTTAGTTAGGCTGATATTACTGTCGCGAGGCAACGCGTCCGCATTCGAGAGATCGGGATTGTTCGCCCGACAGATCGCACTCAAGTCGTCTGGATCAGGGACTGGTTTCTTCCCCTTGTAAACAGGGCGCGTGCCCTGAACAGTATTAGGGGCCGGACGATAGTCTGCGTTCGTGCGTTCATTCTTCATCGCACCTAGGAAAATATCGAAACGAGTGTTGAACGCTTCGGCCAGGCCCACCCGCTGGCCGGGCTGGGTGTTAACGCCAATATCGGTGCGGATGCAGCCGGTAATCCCACGCTCGGCTCCGACAAGACACCTGTACAAGTTTGCGCCATTTAGGCCTTTGCAGGGGCCGGTGCTATCCACCTCTAGACTGGTTACATCAAGAAAGGCGAAGTTTCCGGCAGCCCAGAATCTGTCCGACCGCAATTGGATCTGGTTGCCGATATTGTCGCGCGCTTTCCAATCGTTAGTCGGCGCACAAAACATCAGCGGCGTCACGTCGCAGGCGTAGGATGTCATGCCTGCCGTCGCTTCGGCTCTGACATTGGATTGCACATTGACCCCAGCTTGGCCGATTAACGCGGCATTGACCGATGCAAAGGGGGTTTGAACGGTCCGCTGCACGGTTTGAACGCGGACATAGCGGGCCAAGCGCGGATCAGTGGTGACGGACGTATCGGCAGCCCGGTCATTCGCAGGCAATGCGCTTAAAAACGTGATTGTGTAACTGCCCGCACCGCCAAGCGCCGTCGTACCCGTAGCATAGGTCTGGTTATCTCTGATCAGACCCGCCGCAGCCGCCGTGGCCCGTGTAATCGCATCTGGACGGCCATCAAGTTCGCCAGCTGACGCAAGCGCCACCTGATCGGCGTAAGACTGCAATTCGCTTTGCGTACTTGCGACCCGGCCAAGATCAAAAGACAGCGCCAGAAACCCCATCGCCACCGCCAGAAAAAGTGCCCACAGAACCAGCACTGCACCATCTTCGGCTTTGGCAAAGTTGCGCGGGCGGCAGCTGGTGGTGAATGAAGATTGGGGGCCAAAGGGGTACACGGTCAGACTGCCTTGATTAAGGAAATACCAGCGGGCGGCAAACAAGCGAGCAAAATTCAATACAACCTTGATGGGTCAGTTTTTCAGCGTAACCTCCTGGGTGTCGGTGCCACGGCGTTCAACGACCGTGCGGCGGGGTGGCACGACAATCGGTGCGGCGACGGCTTCGACCACCTCAACCACGGGTGCGACAACGGGTTCCGGCACCAGATCACTGATCCGAAGCCGCTCAATCGGCTTTGCGTCGTCGCTGCCCGGCGTGCGCAGTGCCAGGCTAAGCGTGCCCGCGTTTTGCGCCAAGGCGATAACTTGGCCCTGTTCGGCAGTCACCTCAACAGTGACAGTCGCGGCAATATCGGGCTTGTCGATCAGTTCGTCATCGGACTGATCCACTGCGACGACGCGGATATTGCGCAGAATGGTGTCTGTCATCAGGGTTTCGGCATCGCCGCG
>JANOFE010000207.1:0-10077 GCA_031413495.1 Pseudorhodobacter sp.
TGTCGAAGGCTATCTTGCGTCTGGCGATCCGGTCGGGTCCCGCACCCTGACCCGCACAATGACCGAACGCCTAAGCGCAGCCACCATCCGAAATGTGATGCAGGATCTGGAGATTTTGGGCCTGCTGGACAGCCCGCATATTTCGGCGGGCCGCATTCCCACGCAAGCTGGCCTGCGCATGTTCGTCGATGGCTTGCTCGAGGTTGGATCGGTGTCTGACGAAGACCGCAGCCGCATCGACGCCAACTTTGGCAATAACGATCACGACGTGCCCGCAATCCTTGATCATATCGGGGCGGCGCTGTCAGGCATCACGCGCGGCGCATCGGTTGTGCTGACGCCCAAGCACGAAGCACCAATACGCCATATCGAATTTGTCAGCCTTTCGCCTGAACGCGCGCTTGTGGTGCTGGTATTCGGTGATGGCCATGTCGAAAACCGCGTGTTTTCGCCGCCCCCCGGCCAAACGCCGTCCTCTATGCGCGAAGCGGGCAATTTCCTGAATTCGCTGGCAGAAGGCAAAACCCTGTCCGACCTGCGGCGTACTTTTGTGCAGGATATTGCCCGCAGGCGGCAGGAAATAGATCAGCTTGCGCAAGCGCTTGTCGAAAGCGGCATCGCGCTTTGGGAAAATCCGGGCGAAGGGTCTGAACGCCTTTTGGTGCGTGGTCAGTCAAACTTGATTGATGCGACAGGCGACGCGGGCGATATTGAGCGTATTCGCACCCTGTTTGATGATCTTGAACGCAAGCGCGATATCGAAAAGTTTCTGGAACTGACGGAAACGGGCGAAGGCGTGCGCATTTTTATTGGCTCCGAGAACAAACTTTTCTCACTTTCGGGCTCCTCTTTGGTCGTGTCACCCTATATGAACGCAGATCGTAAGATCATAGGTGCCGTGGGTGTGATTGGTCCGACCCGGTTGAACTATGGTCGAATCGTTCCGATTGTGGATTACACGGCGCAGCTTGTTGGGCGGCTGGTGTCTGACAGAGGCAAGGGTTAAAAGATGGCGAGAACTAAAAGAGACGAAATTTCGGAAGATCAGCGCGAGCCTGATGATTTTGGCTTGGATGACATTGATGGCGAGCCAGAAGTAGATACAGACGAGCTGGACAACCTGCGCATCGAGCGTGACGATATGCGTGACCGTTTCATGCGGGCGCTGGCAGACGCTGAAAATGCCCGCAAACGGGGCGAACGGGATCGCCGCGAGGCGGAACAATACGGCGGATCAAAACTCGCCCGCGATATGTTGCCTGTCTATGATGCGCTTCGCCGTGCGCTGGATTCAGCAAGCGATAAGCAGCGGGCCTTGTCGCCGGCGTTGATCGAGGGTGTTGATCTGACCATGCGCGAATTGACCAAAGTCTTGACCAAGCATGGGGTTGAACCGATCACGCCCAAAATCGGCGATATGTTCGACCCGCAACATCACGAGGCTATGTTTGAGGCACCCCTGCCCGGCACATCGGTAGGGCAGATCATTCAGGTGATGACCGAAGGCTTCATGCTGCACGACCGCCTGCTGCGCCCGGCGTCGGTTGGGGTGTCGTCGAACACCCAAGGCTAGGTTTGGATGAAAGCTCCGGGGGCTTCACACCCCCCAGCCCGGCCACGGGCCGGGCGTTCTTCGCGAAAACCTTCCACTGGAAGGTCTTTAAACGCTCATCACCCTGTGGAGTATTTCTGCGAAGAAAAAGCCGAAAATTTGAATTAAGGTTTCAGCATTTCGCGCAGCTCGTAGATCAGGCGAAGGGCGTCGATTGGCGTAAGTTCATCCGGGTGGATCGATTTAAGTTTTGCTTCAGCCGCAGAGTCTTTCGGCGCTAATTTCGGTGTTTGTACAGGCGTCGCCCGGAACAACGGCAGATCGTCGATCAGCGTGTTTTGTCGCCCGCCGCCTTCGCGCTCACCGGCTTCAAGCGCCTCCAGCACCACCTTTGCCCTTTCGATGACCGATGCTGGCAGCCCCGCAAGGCGCGCCACCTGTACGCCGTAACTGCGATCGGCAGCGCCTCTGCGCACTTCATGCAGAAAAATCACATCGCCTTCCCATTCTTTCACAGCAACTGTCGCGTTTTCCACCCCCGCCAATTTGCCCGCCAGCGCAGTCATTTCGTGATAATGCGTCGCAAACAGCGCTCGGCAGCGATTGACGCCTTGCAGGTGTTCCAGCGTGGCCCAAGCAATGGAAAGGCCATCATAAGTCGCCGTGCCGCGCCCGATTTCATCCAAAATCACCAAAGCCCGATCGTCTGCTTGGTTAAGAATTGCGGCGGTTTCAACCATTTCCACCATAAACGTCGACCGCCCCCGCGCCAGATCATCGGATGCACCAACGCGGCTGAACAGCTGGCTGACAAGGCCGATATGGGCGCTTGCGGCGGGCACAAAACTGCCCGTCTGTGCCAGCAGGGCAATCAACGCGTTCTGCCGCAGGAAGGTCGATTTCCCCGCCATATTCGGCCCGGTCAACAACCAAATGGCCGGGGTCCCGCCCGCCGTTAACGCACAGTCATTGGCAATGAAATTCGCGCCGGTCTGCTTGCGCAGCGCGCGCTCTACCACCGGGTGGCGCCCCGCAACCACGCTAAAGGCGCGGCTGGTATCGACAACAGGTTCAGACCAATTTTCCGATGCCGCTAGGTCGGCAAATCCAGCGGCAAGATCAATTTCAGCCAAAGCAGAAGCAGCGGCTGCGATGGCACCAGAAACGCGTAATATAGTGTCTCGCAACGCCGAAAAGTGCTTTTTCTCGATATCCAAGGCATGGTTGCCAGCGTTCAGAATGCGGGTTTCAATCTCGCTTAGCGGCACTGTGGTAAAGCGCACCTGGTTGGCCGTCGTTTGGCGGTGAATAAACGTCTGCGCCAACGGCTGTGCCAGCATTCGTTCGGCATGTGTTGCGGTGGTTTCGATGAAATACCCCAGCACATTATTGTGTTTGATTTTCAGGCTGCTGATTCCCGTTTGCACACAATACTCCGCCTGCATGCCTGCGATGACGCCCCGCCCCTCGTCGCGCAAGCGGCGGGTTTCATCCAACTGGGCGTCATATCCGGGTGCTATGAACCCACCGTCGCGCATCAAAAGCGGCGGTTCATCCACCAGTGCCGATGTCAGGGCAGTGATCAGGTCTGCATGGCCGGTCAGCGCCTTTGCGGCAGTTGCCAACCGCATCGGGGCCGCCGAAAATAGCGTTGACAGCATCATGGCCTGGGCCAATCCGGCCCTGATCGCCGCCATATCGCGCGGGCCCGCCCTGTCCAACGCAAGTCGTGACAGGGCGCGGTCGATGTCGGGCACCAGACGCAAAATATCACGTAACTTTGCCCGAAACAGACCCTGTTCCAGCAGAAAACGCACAGACTCCAGCCGCAACTGAATTTCGGTTAGGTCACAAGATGGGTTGGACAAGCGCCGATCCAGCAACCGCGCGCCTGCGGCCGTGGCGGTGCGGTCAATCACGGCGAGCAGTGACCCATCCCGACCGCCAGACAGGGCAGAGGTCAGTTCCAAATTGCGCCGGGTCGCGGCATCTATCTGCATAGCACCGCCCGAAACTTCACGCAGCGGCACTTGCAACATCGGCAGTTTACCGCGCTGGGTTAGCTCAAGATAATCCACAAGTGCGCCCATGGCAGACACTTCGGCCCGCTCGAACGCTGCGAATGCGTCAAGCGAGGCCACAGAAAAAAGGCCGCAAAGCCGCCGTTCGGCAGCAGTGGAATCAAAACTTGCGCGCGCCACTGCCGTTACGGCGGCCCCGTTTTCTTCCACCACGCTGGCGCACTCGGCCAAGTGCGATTCGTTGATCAATACTTCGCGCGGGGCCAACCGCGCCAGTTCCATGCCCAGCTTCACCGGCGTCGTGGTCACCACCCGCAGCTCGCCGGTTGATATATCAACCCAAGCCAACGCGGCACTGCCCCGCACTTCGGCGTAAGCGGCAAGAAAATTGTTGCGCCGCGCCTCTAGAAAACTGTCCTCGGTCAGCGTTCCTGGCGTCACCAAACGCACAACATCACGGCGCACCACCGCCTTATACCCACGTTTTTTGGCCTCAGCAGGGTCTTCTAACTGTTCCGCAATCGCCACCCGAAACCCTTTGCGGATCAACGCAAGCAAATATCCCTCTGCCGCATGAACAGGCACCCCGCACATGGCGATGTCTTGGCCCAAATGTTGCCCGCGTTTGGTAAGCGCGATATCCAATGCGGCGCTGGCCGCAATGGCATCGTCAAAGAACATCTCGTAAAAATCGCCCATCCGGTAGAATAAAATTGCACCGGGATATTGCGCCTTTATCCCCAGATATTGCTGCATCATCGGCGTGGTATTGTCGTCTGTCACCGGAATCCCCCCAACTGTGGCCGACCCTACAAAACCAAACTGATTGGGAAAAGCACCAAGTGTTGGTTTGACCCCCTTGGCGATTGCCGTCCGCCGCCGTAGCGTGACCGCAAACACGGGGGCCGTCATGACAGATCACATATCCACCCATCAGGCCGAAGATGACGTCCGCAATGAAGCGATCCATATTTATGTGAACGGCACTATCGTGCCAAAAGCGCAGGCCTCGGTATCCGTCTACGATTCCGGGTTCATGCTGGGGGATGGCGTGTGGGAGGGGATCCGGCTTTATAATGGCTGCTGGTCTTTTTTGGCGGAACATATCGACCGGCTGTTTGAGGCGGCAAAAGCCATTGATCTGGATATTGGCTTGACCAAAGAACAGGTCATTTCTGCGGTGTTAGACACACAAAAAGCTAATGGTATGACCAATGACGCGCATGCCAGACTGATGGTAACGCGGGGCGTGAAAACCCGGCCATTCCAGAACCCACGCCTGTCGCAACAGGGGCCGACCATGGTCATCATCATGGAACATTCGCGCCAAAAACTGCCCCGGCCCATCACTCTTGCCACCGTGCCGCATTTGCGCGGCCTGCCGATGACGCAAGATCCCAAGCTGAATTCACATTCCAAACTGAACTGTATCCTCGCCTGTATCGCCGCGCAAAAGGCCGGCGCGGATGAGGCGTTGATGCTTGATGTGCATGGTTTTGTGAACACCACGAACGCCTGCAACTTTTTCATCGTGAAAAAAGGGCAGGTGTGGACCAGCACCGGCGATTATTGCATGAACGGCATCACCCGGCAGAAGGTGATTGATCTGTGCCGCGCGAACGCCATTCCGGTGTTTGAACGCAACTTCAGCCTTGTCGATACCTACGCCGCGGACGAGGCGTTTTTGACTGGCACCTTTGGCGCGCAAACGCCTGTCGGGTCGATCGACGGGCGGCAGATTGGCACCGGGCAAATAGGGCCGATGACGCAAACCTTGCGGGGGCTTTACAAACAACTGGTCGGCGCATGATGCAGCACAGCGTATGCACGGAAAAAGCACGCAATAAGCACGGCAAAATTATGGGGGGCAAAAGATGAAAATTGCCATGTGGTCCGGCCCCAGAAACCTGTCAACCGCGATGATGTATGCCTTCGCCGCGCGGGGCGACACGGTGGTTTGGGACGAGCCGTTTTATGCGGCCTACCTGGCGGCAACCGGCATCAACCACCCGATGCGGGATGAAATTATCGCCGAGCATGAACCTGATCCTGATCGTGTTGCTTCTGTCTGCAAGGGCCCTGTGCCGCAGGGGCAGGCGAATTTTTACCAAAAACACATGACAATGCACATGGTTGAAGGGTTTGATCGGCGCTGGATGCGGTCTTGTCAGAACGTGTTTCTGATCCGCCATCCATCACGGGTGGTGGCCAGTTATGCCAAGAAACGCGAAGGCGCGACCTTTGAAGACATTGGTTTTATTCAGCAAGATCAGTTGTTTAACGAGGTTTCAAGTTGGTCTGGCGCGCTGCCATTGGTGATAGACAGCGATGATATCCGCGCTGATCCCGCTGGCATGCTGCAAAAACTATGCACCGCGCTGGATATGCCCTTCACCCGAAAAATGCTGCATTGGCCCGCAGGCGGAAATGAGGCGGATGGCATCTGGGCCGCGCATTGGTACGGCGCTGTTCACCGCAGCACCGGGTTTGCAGGGGCCGAAGGGCCGTTGCCTGCATTGGGTGGCGCTTACGCAGATCTGGCAGCGCAGGCTTTGCCGTATTATCAAAGGCTTGCTACCCAAAAACTTTGACGAACATCCGTCAATCCTGCCCTTGCAGCACCAAGGGTTCACGCGCACTGTTGGACTGAAACTTTAGGGGATGGATCATGCTGATACAGGGCAAGGCAGGTGAACGCGCGACGCGGGCATATCGGCAGGCTGCCGAATGCGATGTTTCGGCGCTTGTCGCCTTCACCGAACGGCAAACCGATTTGGCCAACTATCCGCTGGCCGGAGCAGTTCAAAAGAATGTCTTGATCTATGATTGTGATGCGCTGCGCCCGCTTTTGGATGATCCGCAAAATCGACGTGTGATCATGGCAGAATGGGCAGATGCCCTGATGACTGGGCCGGGCGTGCTTGTTTTGAAACGGGCAGAAACCGATCATCAAATGATCGACCGGGCATCGGATATGTTTCGTGCCATTATTGATGAACAAAACCGCGCGGGCACTGCAGGCGGTGATCATTTTGCCAAGCCGGGGGCGAATGACCGCATCTGGAACAGCTTGGAAAAGCATTGCCTTGCTGATCCGGCGAACTTTTCCCGCTACTACGGCAATCTGTTTTTGGCTTTGATTTCAGAAGCCTGGCTTGGCCCCCACTATCAGATGACGGCGCAATTGAACGTCGTAAATCCCGGCGGTGCAGCGCAATCGGCGCATCGCGATTATCACTTGGGGTTTCAGTCGGCCATGGATATCGCGCGCTATCCCCGGCATGTGCAATTGTTTTCACCGATGCTGACGCTGCAAGGTGCAATTGCCCATGTCGATGCACCGATGGAAACAGGGCCTACTCTTTTGCTGCCCTATAGCCAGCTTTGGGACGACGGCTATCTTGCGATGGGCCATTACGATGTGAAGGCGCATTTTGAGACAAACCATGTTCAAGTGCCGCTGGAAAAGGGCGATATGTTATTCTTTTCGCCCGCACTTTTGCATGCTGCGGGCTCAAACAAATCCAAAGATGCGCGCCGGATGGTGAACCTATTTCAGGTTTCATCGGCCTATGGTCGCGCGATGGAAACGGTGGACCGGACCCGCATGGTCAAGGCATTGTATCCGGTTTTGCGTGCAAGCACAGCTGACCGAACCCTGACGGCAGAGCAACTGTCAGCAGCACTTGCAGCCGCTGCAGCCGGCTACTCTTTCCCGACCAATCTGGACCGCGATCCGCCAATTGGCGGCATGGCCCCCAAAACACAAAACCAACTTGTTATGGAGGCGCTAAACGCAGATTGGACACCAGAGGCCCTGTTCGCCGCGTTAGACGCGCAGGCAGAGAAAAAGCTGTCTTAAGCCATTTTGACCGCTTAGCCTTTCTTCGCCACACGTGCATTGCGCGTTGCAATCAGCTTTAGGCGCAGCGCATTCAACTTGATAAAGCCTGCGGCATCTTTTTGATCATAGGCGCCAGCGTCTTCTTCAAACGTCACGTGCTTTTCGCTGTAAAGCGAATGATCGGACCAGCGCGCAACGGTACGTGCCGACCCTTTGTAAAGCTTCACCCGCACCGTACCGGTGACATGATCTTGCGACTTGTCGATCAGCGCCTGCAACATCTCGCGTTCAGGTGAAAACCAGAAGCCATTATAAATCAGCTCGGCATAACGCGGCATGATACTATCTTTCAGGTGGCCTGCGCCTGCATCCATCGTGATTTGTTCGATCCCACGGTGTGCTTCCAACAAAATAGTGCCGCCGGGCGTTTCATAAACGCCACGCGATTTCATGCCGACAAAGCGGTTTTCCACCAGATCAAGCCGCCCCACCCCATGCGCGCCGCCGATTTCGTTCAGCTTGGTCAGAATCGTCGCAGGCGACATTGGCACGCCGCTAATGGCAACGGCATCGCCCTTTTCAAAAGTGATTTCCACCATTTCAGGGGTATTCGGGGCGTCTTCTGGAGCAACGGTGCGCTGATACACGTATTCGGGCGCTTCATTGGCCGGATTCTCCAGTGCTTTCCCTTCCGACGACGTGTGCAGAAGGTTCGCATCCACCGAAAACGGCGCTTCGCCGCGCTTGTCCAGCGCAATTGGAATTTGGTTTTTCTCTGCAAATTCAATCAACTTGGTGCGGCTGGTCAGATCCCACTCGCGCCAAGGGGCGATTACCCGGATCGACGGGTTCAGGGCGTAGGCAGACAGTTCAAACCGGACCTGATCATTGCCTTTACCGGTCGCGCCATGCGCCACAGCATCGGCTCCGGTCATCGCGGCAATCCGCACCAAATGCTGTGAGATAAGCGGGCGGGCAATAGATGTGCCCAACAAATAAAGCCCTTCATACAGGGCATTGGCGCGGAACATCGGAAACACGAAGTCACGCACAAATTCTTCCCGGACGTCGACAATGTGGATGTTTTCGGGCTTGATCCCTAGCAAAACCGCCTTGGCGCGGGCGGGTTCCAGCTCTTCGCCCTGACCCAGATCGGCAGTAAATGTTACCACCTCACAGCTATATTCTGTCTGCAGCCATTTCAGGATGATCGAGGTATCCAACCCACCCGAATAGGCGAGAACAACTTTCTTGGGTGCGGTTGCCTTGGGCGACATCTCAAGCGGCTCCATCTTCACTATTTCAAGCAGCCTCTATTGGCTTTTTACGCGCGGAACAAGACCGATTGGCCTCGCCGCTTTCGCAGGGTAGGGTTTGCAAATGATCGATTTTTCCCAATCCGCCCGCCAAGCCACAACTGCCCTGCGTGATGTCTTTGCCGAGACACCCTTGCAGCGCAATGACCATCTGTCCGCCCGATATGGTGCCGATATCTGGTTAAAACGCGAAGATCTGTCGCCAGTGCGCAGTTACAAATTGCGCGGGGCCGTCAACGCCATGCGCAAGATCCGTGAAGCCGATCCGGGGCAGATGAAATTTGTTTGCGCCAGTGCGGGAAATCATGCGCAGGGCGTGGCTTTTGCCTGCCGGCATTTTGGCGTGCAGGGCACAATTTTCATGCCGGTAACAACGCCGCAGCAAAAGATTGACAAGACCCGCGCCTTTGGTGGGGCGGCGGTAGAGATTGTTTTGCTTGGCGATTATTTTGACCAATCGCTTTTGGCAGCACAGGATCATTGTACGCAGGTTGGCGCGCATTTCTTGTCGCCGTTTGATGACCCCGACGTAATTGAGGGGCAGGCCAGCGTTGCTGTTGAAATCCTTGATCAATTGGGTGCCGCGCCAGATATTATTGTGTTGCCCGTTGGTGGTGGTGGCCTTGCGTCTGGGGTGACCGGCTATCTGCGCGCAAAGGGCGCACAGACAGAATTTCACTTTGTTGAACCGTTAGGTGGCGCAAGTTTGATGGCGGCCTTGCGCGCGGGCGGCCCGACCCGCCTTGCCCGGATCAACACCTTTGTTGATGGTGCCGCTGTCGCGCAGTTGGGGGCAAACAACTACCGCATGTTAGACTGGGTAAACCCCGACGCCGTGCATCTTGCCCCCGAAGACCGCATTTGCGTAACTATGCTGGAAATGCTGAACGTCGAAGGCATTGTGCTGGAACCGGCGGGGGCACTGTCTGTGGATATTCTACCGGAAATTGCAGATCAAATTCGCGGGAAAACGGTTGTCTGCGTCACGTCAGGCGGAAACTTTGATTTCGAGCGTCTGCCAGAAGTTAAGGAACGCGCCCAGCGATACTCGGGCACAAAAAAGTACTTTATTTTACGGATGCCGCAGCGGCCTGGTGCGCTGCGTGAATTCCTGATGATGCTTGGTCCGGATGATGACATCGCCCGGTTTGAATATCTGAAGAAATCAGCCCGAAATTTTGGGTCTGTCCTGATTGGGATCGAAACCAAATCGGCCCAGAATTTTGTTACGCTTTTTGAACGACTTGATCGCGCTGATTTTGCTTACCGCGACATAACAACCGACGAGGCATTGGCAGAATTCTTGATCTAGGCAACTTTTGTGCGCCCCAAACTGTCCGACAG
>JANOFE010000208.1:0-11418 GCA_031413495.1 Pseudorhodobacter sp.
GGTTGCATTTGCCGGGGTCCAGTTTTGTCGCCCCCGCCACCCCGCTACGAGAGGCGCTGATCGTTGCCGCCGTGGAACAGGCAGCGTCGATCACAGCACTTGGAAACACGTTTCGCCCGGTTGGCGAAATTCTGGATGAGCGGGCCTTTGTGAACGGCATCGTCGGGCTGATGGCAACTGGCGGATCGACCAATCTGGTGCTGCATCTGCCCGCAATGGCGCGGGCGGCGGGAATCGTTCTGGATCTACAGGATTTCGCCGACATATCCGAAGTCGTACCTTTGATGGCCAAAGTTTACCCGAATGGGTTGGCGGATGTGAACCATTTCCATGCTGCAGGCGGGCTTGGCTATATGATCGGTGAATTGCTGGATGCAGGACTTTTGCATGCGGATGCTAAGACCATCCTCGGCGATGGGTTGGACCTTTACCGCCAAGAACCAAAACTGCGAGACGGGCACCTGACATGGGAAGCGGGCAGCGCCACCTCGCTGAATGAAAAAATCTTGCGCCCGGCTGCCGACCCCTTTGCAAAATCCGGCGGCATGAAACAACTGACCGGCAATCTGGGCACCAGCGTTATCAAAGTGTCTGCGGTGGCACCAGAACGCCATGTGATCGAGGCCCCGGTGCGCATCTTTCATACGCAGGAAGCCGTAAAAAAAGCCTTTAAGGCCGATGAATTCACGACAGACACCATCGTTGTGGTGCGTTTCCAAGGCCCGCGCGCCAATGGGATGCCCGAATTGCATTCGCTGACGCCAACTCTGTCGGTATTGCAAGACCGGGGGCTGAAGGTCGCCCTTGTCACTGATGGGCGCATGTCCGGCGCGAGTGGCAAGGTGCCCGCCGCCATTCATGTCTCGCCCGAAGCGGCCTGCGGTGGACCCTTGGCCCGCTTGCGCGATGGTGATGTGGTGCGTCTTGATGCACCGAATGGCACGCTTTCTGTTCTGGCAGATGATTTTGAGACACGCACCCCGGTTGTGGCCGACCTGTCTGCCAATGAATTCGGCATAGGTCGCGATCTGTTCGCCGCCTTTCGACGCAATGTCGGCCCTGCCACCGAAGGGGCTGCCGCGATCTTCTGACCAAAAACTTTATTGCCGTCGGCGAGGATATTTTAACCAAGATGAAAGGTTTTCAGGAAAGTATGGTCTAGCGGTATAGGCGGCGACGCCGATGACCGTTCAAGGTGAAAGCGCCCTATCTTGCCTGCCCCCTGCTGATCAAGATAGGGCGCTGATTTTCACCGACCAAACGTCCTCTCCCCTGAAATTTCATCTTGGCCTAAATATCCCCGCCGGAGGCTTCAATCCTCGTCAACGACGCTGCAAACTGCCAAAAAGGATTTCATGATGACCCCCGCCCAGCAAAGCCTACGTGCCGCAGAAATTTGCCACCTTGCCCCTGTCGTGCCGGTCTTGGTGATTGAAGATCTGGCCCATGCCCGCAAACTGGCCGAGGCTTTGGTGGCAGGCGGCTTGCCAGCACTGGAGGTGACCTTGCGCACGCCGGTTGCCTTGGACGCGATCCGCGCGATGGCCGAGGTGCCGGGCGGGGTCGTTGGGGCCGGTACTTTGCTGACACCCGCCGATGTGAAAGCGGCCAAAGCCGCAGGCGCAATGTTTGGTGTATCGCCCGGTGCGACCGAGCGTTTGCTAGAGGCTTGCGCTGAATACGATTTGCCACTTTTGCCAGGGGCAGCAACCGCGACAGAAGTGATGCTGCTGTTAGAAAAAGGCTATACCGTGCAAAAATTCTTCCCGGCGGAACAATCGGGCGGTGCCGCTTATCTTAAATCCATCGGGTCCCCCATTCCACAGGTCAAGTTTTGCCCAACCGGTGGCATTGGCCTGAAAAACGCGCGGGATTATCTTGGCCTATCAAACATCCTATGTGTTGGCGGCAGCTGGGTTGCCCCGAAAGACGCGATGGCGCGTGGTGATTGGGCGACGATCACCACACTGGCGGCAGAGGCACGCGCTTTGCGCGCTTGACACGAGTATTGGTTACTCGTGGGCTAAGCGACCTGCCCGCCCACCACGACGACGAGGATGGTCTGGCGCGTGCAGACCTTCTTGCAACACCTCCGACATTGGGTGCTGGGGCATCTGTGCTGCATAGTGGTCAATCAACGCTGCAGCGGCGATCGGCACATCTGCGGCGACGGGCAAGCTTAACGCCCAATCCAGAAATATGGACCGGCATTCTGCGGCCGTGATCCCTTCGATCGCATAGCTTTCACGGATCAACCCTTTTGGATCAGCCTCTGTCAGCCGCATTGGCAGTTCCTTTCCTGTTCCCTGTGCCGGGAAATCCCAAAATACGCTCCACCACGACCTGCGACTGTGACGCTTGCACATCAAGGTGATCTGCTAAAGTGGCTTCATCTTTCAGACCCGTTTCCCGCAGAATAAACGCCCGCCCGCCAAGGCCCAATTTTCCAACATCCAGCGCAGTTTCTGACAACAACCTTGACGCTGCCTGAACTGACCAAAAAACTGTGTAGGCATTCGTAAGCACCTTCTGATCCGAAACCGACAAAACACCGCCTGTAACGCCAGCTTCCAGTTGTGCAATTACATCCCGTGCCGGTGACCCGGCGATCAAGGCACATGTCTGTGCCAACAACTCGATGTCCATCAAACGACCGGGGCCAAACTTGGCTTCCAGCCCGCCCATGCCCGGCTTGGCCACAGCCAGCTTGTCGCGCATAGCGACGACATCTGCGCGCACGGTATCTGCCTTGCCCTTTTGGGCAATCAGGTTCTGGCGAAGGATTTCTACCGCATCAGCCAGATTTGCGTCGCCGGCAATGACCCGGGCCCGCGTCAAAGCCAGATGTTCCCACGTCCAGGCCTCGGTTTCCTGATAGATCTGAAAAGACGACAACGCCGTCGCAACCGGCCCTTGGCGGCCAGAGGGTCGCAATCGCATATCGACCTCATAAAGCCGCCCCTCGGCAGTTGGTGCGCTTAGGGCTGTAACAAGCGCCTGTGTCAGGCGCGCTGCGTAGGCGCGGGGTGCCAAGGGACGCTGCCCCAGGCTGACCTCGGCATCCGCAGGGTCATAGATGACTATCAAATCAAGATCTGATCCTGCATTCAGTTTGCCTGCACCCAGGCTGCCCATCCCCAGCACGACAGCGCCCTGCCCCGGAACCGGCCCATGTTTGCGGCCAAACTCTGCACAGACAATTGGCCAAATCGCCTGAACCGTCGCCTGCGCAAGATCGGCATACTGACACGCAGCTTCGGATGCATCGCACAGACCACGCAAATGATGCACGCCCACGCGAAAATGCCATTCCTTCATGAACCTGCGGGCACCATCCAGCTTTCGTTCATAATCTGGCTCTGCGGCCATTTGCGCAGCCAGCGCAGTGCATAAATCGGCGGCCCCCGGCCATTCAGCAAAGAAACTTCCTCCGATGACCGCATCCAAAACCCCGGCATTGCGCGCCAGATACCGCGACAATGCCGGTGCCGTTGCTGCGATATCAATGATCAATTCAACCAGTTGTGGGTTTGCCTCAAACAACGAAAAAATCTGCACGCCGGTGGGAAGGCCCGCCAAGAACCCATCGAGGGCAACCAGCGCGTCATCGGGATCATCGGCTTGCATCAATCGGGTCAGAAGCATCGGCCGCAACCTTTGAAAAATCGCCACTGCGCGGTCTGACCGAAGTGCAGGATAACTTGCCCATCCGGCAACAATTGCGCGCGCTTTTTCCGAAAGTTCTGGTCCAATCTCGGCAACTGCCGGTGCAAAAAAGCCCGTGGTCAAGGCATCAACCCTATCGAGCCGGGTTTTCAGCGCGTCGCAGAATTCTGGGACGTTCTCTTGCCCCATGAAATGCGCGATCCGCACTATGCCGGTTTCAGAGGTGGGCATTGCATGGGTCTGGGCATCGTTGACCATTTGCAGACGATGCTCCAACTCGCGGTGCGCGCAGTAGTGCGATGTCAGCTCGGCTGCAACCTCAGGCCCAATCCATCCCTTCGCCGCCAAAGCCGCCAGCGCGCCCAAGGTCGTTCGCGGCCGTAGATCGGGATCACGGCCACCCGCAATCAACTGTCGGGTCTGGGTGAAGAATTCGATCTCTCGGATGCCGCCAACACCAAGTTTCAGGTTATGCCCTTCGATCACCACCGGCCCGTGCAAGCGGCGATGATCCCGGATGCGCAGGCGCATATCGTGGGCGTCTTGAATGGCCGCAAAATCAAGGTGCTTGCGCCAGACAAATGGCGTCAGCGATTTCAGAAACCGTGCACCGGCTGCCAGATCACCGGCGCAGGGGCGCGCCTTGATATAGGCCGCGCGTTCCCAGGTTCGCCCGACGCTTTCATAATAGCTTTCCGCCGCCGCGATCGACAAACAAACGGGCGTCACTGCTGCATCAGGGCGCAGTCGCAAATCCACCCGAAATACATAGCCATCGCCGGTTTGGTCAGACAACAGGGCTGTCATGCGCCGGGTTACCCGAATGAACGCAGTTCGCGCCTCTTGTTCCTGGCCCGGATAGCGGCTTTCGTCAAACAGACAAATCAGGTCGATATCTGATGAATAATTTAGCTCCCCCGCCCCCATCTTGCCCATAGCCAGCACCACCATGCCCGCGGCAGTTCGGGCATCGTCCGGAACGGCACCGGGCAATTTTCCGCGCCTGATTTCGTCACCGACAAGGGCCTTCAGACATAGGTCAACACAACGATCCGCGAAATCTGTCAGTGCGCCGGTCACCGTTTCCAGCGGCCAGACACCACCCAGATCGGCAAGTGCCGCGAACAGGGCCACCCGACGTTTGGCCTGCCGCAAGGCTTGCCCAAGCTGATCAGAACCCAAGATTTCAGCGCCATCCAAAATCGTCGCCAACACTTGATCCGTCGATGCACGCAAGGCCGTGCGCACCCATTCGGTTTCCTTGGTCATCAAACCATAAAGATAAGGGCTGCATCCGGCGGCACCTGCAAGCAGCCGTCGCAGGTTTGCATCAAGCTGTCCAAACAAGGCGTTGGCGTCAGCCGCTGCCGCCGCATCATGGGCAATTGGAAACCGGGTCAGTTGCTGGGAAAAATCCATCATTACAGAATGCGGCGTGGGTTCCTCAGGGTCAACGCTCGTTTGCACCTGAACCCGCCGAAAACCGGTGCATGTATATTTCTTTAACATAACGTCTTGACGTAGGGCGCTGGCTTTCCCATCTCTGCAATGTGAAACGAATTCACATGACTTTCAACACGGGAGCCCGTCCATGAACACTGCTTCTTCCTCGACCGCCCCGCGCGGCATCACCTCGTGGTTTTCGCGCAGCGAGGCCTGGCTTGACGAACGCGGCAAGAAAGCCTGGATCGCGGCGATAATCGTATCGTTCATTATTTTCTGGCCCGTCGGCCTCGCCCTTTTGGCCTATATGATATGGAGCAAACGTATGTTTAGCCGTTCCCACTGCACGCATCGTCGGGGTCGCCACGCGCACAACATGTACACTTCACGGGTTGCAGCGTCATCAGGCAATAGCGCTTTCGACAGCTACAAGGCCGAAATGTTGCGCCGTCTAGAAACCGAACAGGACGCGTTCGAGACGTTTCTGCAGCGCTTGCGCGACGCAAAAGACAAGTCGGAATTCGATACGTTTATGGATGACCGTGCAAAAGCCAATCTGCCAGACGCACCAGAAGCACCAGAAGCACCAAAAGCTGGCGACTATTGAGCCATTGGCCGAGGTCCCGTTCGCGGGGCCTCATCTTCGCAAATGGCGATGACCTCCCATCCAACTTGTAGCCCCATGCCAGAATTCCTTTGAAATGACAGCAATTGTACGATGCACAAAGCTTGCCAACACTAGGATCTGGCACTAGTTTTCCCAACTATGCGGCATACTCTTCCCATCGCGCCCCAGTTCTATGTGACGGCTCCCCAACCGTGCCCTTATCTTGAAGGCAGGATGGAACGTAAATTGTTCACCGCCTTGCAAGGTGAACATGCGCAGCGGCTGAACGACAGTTTGTCAAAGCAAGGCTTTCGGCGCAGTCAGAATGTGCTGTACCGCCCTTCTTGTGCCGAATGTTCTGCCTGCCTGTCAGCGCGCATTAGGGTTGCGGATTTCCTGCCCTCTCGGGGTCAGCGAAAGGTGATGAACCGGACCGCAGATTTGAAACGTAACGCGACAAGTCCTTGGGCGACGGAAGATCAGTTTACCCTGTTTCGGCGGTATCTTGATGATCGACACGCTGAAGGCGGCATGGCGGATATGGATATCTTCGAATTCGCCGCGATGATCGAAGAAACTCCGATCCGCAGCCGGGTGATTGAATACACCAGACCGTCAAATCCGGGGGAACGAGGCCGACCCTTGGCGGCTGTTTGCCTGACCGATGTTTTTGATGACGGTCTTAGCATGGTCTATTCGTTCTACGACCCGGATCTGTCAGACCTTAGCCTTGGAACGCACGTGATCCTTGATCATATCGACATCGCGCGGGAGGCGGGGCTGCCCTATGTCTATCTGGGGTACTGGGTGCCAGGCAGCCGTAAGATGGGTTACAAGGCCGGGTTTTCCGCGCTAGAGATTTACAAGGGTGGCCGCTGGCAGGATCTGGGCAGGCAGGCCGATCATTCGTCGGAATTGCATCCATTGTCGGTCGATCCGATCGCCGAACAAGTGGCTCGTATCAGCCTGCCGGACACCCGCGCGCCGAAGGAATGACCCAGCGTATCGAAATGTCTGGCGCGTGGATATCGGCGCTGGCTTTGATGGTTCCCGATTATGATCAGGGGATCGCGTTTTACCGCGATGTGATGGGATTTCGGTTGATCGAGGATCTTGATCAGGGCCGCAAAAGATGGGTCACGATGGAGCCGCCGGGGGGTGGGGTTCGGATCGTGATCGCGCGGGCGGAGGGGGACCGTCAGACTGCGGCGATTGGAAATCAGGCCGGGGGGCGGGTTTGGTTGTTTTTGCAAACGGATGATTTCTGGCGGGATCATGAAAGAATGATCGCTGCCGGGGTTTTCTTTGAAGAGGAACCTCGGATTGAAAGCTATGGAACGGTCGCTGTTTGGCGGGATCCATGGGGAAATCGGTGGGATATGATTGAGCCTGTAGGTTCTGCGTAACACGTGCGTTACGCAGAATATCCCCTTGATAAATATGCATTTATTGATTTTTATTCATTGTTTATTAACACTTAAACACACCGATGGCCGCCATGGGGCTTACATGGTTGCACCTATGGTGCCAACCGCAGTGCCAGCGTTAAAGCTTAGATCCCGGCGTCCTTATTGGGGCCAGCGGTGTACCTGACATCGGCCTGTCAACCCTGCGAAGTATGGCTTCGCGAAGCCAATGAATTGCTGGACCGATCAATCCAATAGACGGACCACACAATCAAACCAACGAATTTCAAGCCATCTTCGATGACTGTTTGCTTGTTGCCGAATTCTATCACCGCGTCCGCCACGACCGAAGCCCCCAAGAAAACCAGCGCCAAAAACAGGCCCGCAACTGGCGCTTGTGACAGTGTCACACGATACCGAACAGCAATGTAGGCTGCCGCGATGCCGTACAGGATGTAGGCAAGATATTCCGGTAAACCAAGTCGATTGGGGAGGGTATCTTCATGCAGCATGAGTAAATCGTCCAAAGCCAGAAGCAACCCCAGCAGGCCGATCGCGCGAAGCAGGGACGCTTCGGTTTTCACATGAACGGATGCAAAAAGGCATACTGCGGCTGAGCCAAAGGTCGCCAACACACCAAAGTTAGAGATCACGCCCGCAAAGGGGGAAAATTTGAAGTGAGCCGCAGGATCGCGCAAATAGACCAGAACGGCAGTGCGATCTTGAGACATAGCAACCGCGATAAAAATAGAAAATATCATAATGGCAGCTGTGCCCGCGATGAAACTGCTCGCAGTGCTAAACGTCTTGATCGACACACGCATTTATTAGACCAATTCATAGAAATGTGAACTTTTTGTAACGAAAAAAAGATGTCGAAATTTTGGCCTGTCAAGGGCTTTGCGGAAAACTGACGTTGGTTTGCATCATTAACGCCCGCTTGATCTGCTTAAGGGACAAGTCGACTCGGCCCGACAAGCAGAGGGAAAGTGCCCATTTTGTATAAAGTTGCGTTGCGCCGCTCTGTTTTGTAAGAAATCTTCAAAAATTGACCCAGCTGCGACACTTTATTCGCATTTTTGCCGTTGACGCCCTCAAACAATCAACATAACGTCCGCAAACGTTGTGAAATGGAGTGCGCGATGCACCATGTGGTTATTCTAGGAACGCTTTGGCGCATGGGCCGGTAACGGACGCCCCAAGACATTCCCATGCGCCCCCGATTAAACCCCGGGGGCTTTTTGTTGCGTGATGGGCCGTTAAGTGCGGCAGAGGGAGAGAGCGATGACCAAATCAATGACAACCAAATCAATGACCGGCGCGGATATGGTGGTTCAGGCCCTGATTGAACAGGGAGTTGAGGTGGTCTTTGGCTATCCGGGCGGCGCGGTGCTGCCGATTTACGACGCAATTTTCCAGCAAGACAAACTGCGCCATATCCTTGTACGCCATGAACAGGGGGCGGTTCATGCGGCGGAAGGCTATGCGCGGTCGACTGGCAAGCCGGGGGTTGTGCTGGTGACATCCGGGCCGGGGGCAACGAACGCCGTGACCGGGTTGGTAGATGCGCTGATGGATTCTATCCCGCTGGTCGTGCTGACGGGCCAGGTGCCGACGTTCATGATTGGCACCGACGGGTTTCAAGAGGCCGATACCGTTGGCATCACGCGGCCCTGCACCAAGCATAACTGGCTCGTGAAGGACACGGCGAAGCTGTCAGAGGTGATCCATCAGGCGTTTCATGTGGCAACCCATGGGCGGCCCGGGCCGGTTTTGGTGGATATTCCCAAGGACGTGCAGTTTGCGACGGCGGTTTACACGCCGAAAGAGCGCAGCCGCGTGGCGCATTATCAGCCCAAAACGGTGGGCGATCCGGATCAGATCGCGAAACTGGTCGAGATGATGGAAACTGCCGAGCGCCCGATCTTTTATACCGGCGGCGGGGTGATCAATTCCGGGCCAGCGGCATCACAGTTGTTGCGCGAATTGGTTGCGGCGACTGGGTTTCCGATTACGTCAACCTTGATGGGCCTTGGTGCCTATCCGGCCAGCGGTGAGGCGTGGCTGGGCATGTTGGGCATGCACGGGCTTTATGAGGCGAACCTCGCCATGCACGGCTGCGATCTGATGATCAATATCGGTGCGCGGTTTGATGACCGCATCACCGGGCGGATCAAGGATTTCAGTCCGCATTCGAAGAAGGTGCATATTGATATTGATCCATCGAGCCTGAACAAGGTGATCCGCACTGATGTGCCTATCATCGGCGATGTGGGCAATGTGTTGACCGAGGTTTTAGCGCAGTGGAAGGCGCGCGGATCGAAGGTGAACAAGGCCGGGCTTGCGAAATGGTGGGCACAAATTGCCGAATGGCGGGGCCAAGCAGTGTTTGGTGTTCAAGAATTCGACCACCGTAATCAAGCCGCAGCATGCGTTGCAACGGCTGGAGGCGCTGACCAAGGGGATGGACCGCTATATCACCACCGAGGTCGGCCAGCACCAGATGTGGGCGGCGCAATATCTGGGCTTTGAAGACCCGAACCGGTGGATGACATCTGGGGGATTGGGGACGATGGGCTACGGCTTGCCCGCATCTGTGGGCGTGCAAATCGCGCATCCAAAGGCGTTGGTGATCAACGTGGCGGGCGAAGCGTCCTGGCTTATGAACATGCAGGAAATGGGGACTGCGATGCAGTTTCGCGCGCCTGTGAAGCAGTTTATTCTGAACAACGAACGGCTTGGCATGGTGCGCCAGTGGCAGGAATTGCTGCATGGCGAGCGGTATTCGCAAAGCTGGTCGGAAAGCCTGCCCGATTTTGTTAAACTGGCCGAGGCGTTTGGTTGTAAAGGCCTGCGCTGTTCGGACCCCGCCGATCTGGATGACGCAATAATGGAAATGATCCGCTATGACGGGCCGGTGATTTTTGATTGTCTGGTGGAAAAGCACGAGAATTGTTTCCCGATGATCCCAAGCGGCAAGGCGCATAATGAGATGATGCTGGGCGATGCAGATACGGCGGGGGCGATTGGGGCCAAGGGGGCGGTCCTTGTCTGAAAACGCCGGGGGTTTCACACCCCCGTCGCCGGTTGGTTCTCGAACCAATGGCGCACCAACCGTCAACCCCCGTGGGATATTTTTGAACAGATGAAAGGGGCAGCCCGATGTCGGCGCTCAATATCAAAAAAGGCTCTACCAGCCACTCGGCCTATGATCTGCGCGATCCCAATGCGGAGGTGATTGAGACGCATACGTTGGCGGTTTTGGTGGATAACGAAAGCGGGGTTTTGGCGCGGGTGATCGGGCTGTTTTCCGGGCGGGGCTACAACATCGACAGCTTGACGGTTGCAGAAGTGGACCATACCGGGCATCGCAGCCGGATTACAGTGGTGACAACCGGCACGCCGCGGGTGATTGAGCAGATCAAGGCGCAGCTGGCCCGGATGGTGCCGGTGCATGAGGTGCATGATCTGACGGTGGAAGGGCCTGCCGTGCAGCGGGAACTGGCGCTGTTCAAGGTGGCGGGCAAGGGCGACGCGCGGATCGAGGCGCTGCGGCTGGCGGAAATTTTCCGGGCCAATGTTGTGGACAGCACGCTGGAAAGTTTCGTGTTCGAGATGACGGGCACGCCGGAAAAGATTGATGCGTTCGCCGATTTGATGCGGCCTTTAGGGCTGCGAGAGATCGCGCGAACCGGGGTTGCGGCGTTGTTGCGCGGCGCGTGATTGGTTGCTGTTGAAGCGGCACGCAATAAATGCGCACCCTACCGCCCGGTGAACAGGGCCGGGCGTTTTTCAAGAAAGGCGGCGACGCCTTCGCGGAAATCTTCGGTTTGACCGCATTCGCCTTGGAGGCGAGCCTCCAGCGCCAGTTGAGAAGCAAGATCGTTGGCGGGGCTGGCGCGCAGAGCTTGCTTGACGCGGGCATAGGCGGCAGTTGGGCCAGCCGCCAGATGGGCGGCGCGCTGCCGCCAGTGGGGCCCGAAATCATCATCCGGAACGGCGTCATAGATCATGCCCCATTCGGCGGCTTGGGTGGCGGTGATTTTATCGGCAAAAAGGGCCGCCCCCATGGCGCGGGGCATTCCGATCTGGCGGGGCAGCCAATAGGTGCCGCCGGCATCGGGGATCAGGCCAATGCGGGTGAAGGATTGCGCAAAGCTGGCGGAATGTGTTGCGATAACCACATCGGCGGCGAGGGCGAGGTTGGCCCCTGCCCACCCAGCACCGCGGCCAGCATGTCCGCGCCACGTTCCACGCACACGCCAACGCGTTGGCCGCGGCAAACCCCACGCAACC